>DATAMG010000025.1:0-21612 GCA_036260705.1 Chitinispirillaceae bacterium
GATGGCGCCTTCTATCGTGATGAAAACGAAAAGCTATGGAAACCGGTACGTGGTGGTTTAATAAACGAGATTAATTCAGAAATATTTTCATTGGTTTCTTTCTGTGGAGACATATATGCCGGTCTGGTTCTGAAAAAGCAGTGCCAATATCAATAATAAATATGACACAGGCCGTGTACTCATATTATCAACATACCTTATCAGCTTAAACATCCTTTTTGCAGTATTGCGGAAAACCATCTTTAATGAAATCATTTCAATACAAACATTCCTGTAATAAGACCGGAATTGGAAGAAAGACAGTAACTGTAAACTCCATTACTGATTCTGGAACGGTCCAGCACAAATGAGGTGTTTCCAGTTGATAGAGTTGATGATCTGAGACTGGCGATCTTTTTACCGGCAATGTCGTAAATTGTAAATGCGCTGTTTGCAGCATTACCTGTATAAGTGAATAACATTCTGGAACCTGCGATTGTCGTACTCACTGCCGGCTTTGCCTGGAGATGGCAAGGCACTGGTTTATTAGGTACAGGAGCCATTGGGATAAAGTGCATGGCAAAAGCATTAGTATTATTTACAACAGCACCCCATCCTACTACAGTAAAACCGCTGTCAGGTGTTGCTGCAACTGAATACGGTTGTATATGGAGGCTGTCGGGCCCTTCATACTTTTTTTCCCAGAGTAATTTTTTACCAGTGGAATCAGTGACAAACACCCACAGCATTTGAATCCCGCCGACATATTGTGGATTACCCACAAAAACCAGATTCCCACTTTTTAATTGAGTAAAGTCATAGATTATGTCGTTACCGGATTCTATTCCTGCAGTATCCCAGCTTACAATCGAACCATCTGAGTAGCGAACCGGTGTCCACCACGCATCATAATAATAACGTTTATAATTCACCCAGCAATCACTTTCGTAAACCTGACCCGCTATCACAGGTGTATTATCCCGTAATACCTTTGCCCTAAAGATATTAGCTACCTGCGTCCCGGTTCCTTCAAGCTGATAAGTATAGGATTTCTGCCATTTGGGTGCACCGGATGTGTCCAGGTAAAATACAGCCCTGTTTCCCGAAAGAAGATACTCTCCACCACGGGTTTCTTCTATGTTGAATCCAGCAATTTCATATCCGGGTTTATTGTCCCATTCCCGGTAGCGTATCAGATTAAGTGTAGAGTCAAATTCAAGATAAGCCGCATAGTTGTTTAAATTTGAGCCATCATTATCAGGAAACACATCTCCTGCTGCGCAGATTATTGTGCCACGTTGGGTCTCGCGGATACTGTTGATTACACAGCTCATCGAAAGAAGTGATTTTTCATTGAGTGAATCATAATGCCAGTAAGAATATTTGACATTACCAAGAGAATCGGTTCGCATCAAATATGGGCCGGTATAACGTACTCCAGCGATTATGTAATCACCATTTTTTGCAATTGCTAAAGATCTGGCTTCCTGCCTGTTAAACCGTACCTTGGTGTGTAATGTATTTATAAGTTTTTTACTGATCGTCTTTCCATTGGCATCTATTTTCATCAAAAACGTTTGTGAAGTTGCAGATGAATCACCAGATTTTCCAACACACACTGATCGACCATCGTTTAATATTTTTATGTCGCAAAAATAGTCATTTATTGAATTTCCATTAGAATTAACTCCACCATCATAGACAATGGTCCAGGCTGTATCGTAATTGACCATAGCAGCTGCATTAATAAAACTATAGAAAAACAGTACAACTAATAAAGGGAGTATTTTTTTAAAGATACTGTTCATAAAAATCAAACCTTTGTGCTTTTATTATAATAAAGAAGAAACAGGTTTATAATTTAGCTATTAGTACTAAATACAATAATTCGGGTATTTCAACAAAAAAACCCGCCTATAATATAATTATGGCATATAATAAAGATAAATATCTGTTTTTTTATAAAAAATATCAACAGAAAATACAGGGGGAGGTGATTTTAAATATTCTGTAATCTCAATAAAAGGCGTTTAATTCCTCAGCATCAGTCTTTCAGGAAACGTCTTTTAAAAAACGAACCAGTTATATTATGCAGCTTATGGATTTAGAATTGAAACCGGTCGTACATTCATATTATCCAAATACCTTATCAGCTTATCCATTCTTTTTACTGTATTTCGTAAAACCATCTTTAATGAAATCATTTCAATACAAACATTCCTGTAATAAGACCGGAATTGGAAGAAAGACAGTAACTGTAAACTCCATTACTGATTTGGGAACGGTCCAGCACAAATGAGGTGTTTCCAGTTGATAGAGTTGATGATCTGAGATTGGCGATCTTTTTACCGGCAATGTCGTAAATTGTAAGTTTAGAATTACCAATACCGAAAGCCCTGAATATTACCTTTGAGCAGGTGATGTTTGTTCGCAAATCCTTCATTAAAGTTGATGAAGCCGGTTTTTTAGAAATTACTACCGGTTCTGCAGGCCTAAAATGGACAGCAAATGCATTAATTCCACCAGTAGTATCAACACAGACATCCTGGCCAACTACAATAAAATGTGATCTATCCTGATCTGGTCATAATGATTCACTACGTGCATCTCAAAAGATCATTTTCAGATACAAATCTGTGAACTGTATCAATACTCGTTTGGTGTAAAGGCTGCATTTTCAAAACCAGAAATG
Organism: Chitinispirillaceae bacterium; assembly: GCA_036260705.1. Lineage (GTDB taxonomy): Bacteria > Fibrobacterota > Chitinivibrionia > Chitinivibrionales > Chitinispirillaceae > JAAYPC01. Next base: position 2,672 of record DATAMG010000025.1, read on the forward strand.
GTCCTGGACAGCATAACTGCCTTGTTTCATTAGCATTCCACGAAAATATCGACATCGATAGTAAATAGTCTTAACATCTGCTTTTCAGCTTTAAAGTCAGATATGGCCAGTTATATAAATGTTGATGGATCTACATAAAATATATATTTTAGACTTTCCGCTGAAAAAGCGCTCATTTTTTAAACAATCTCTCATTTTCAGGTCCAGTCTGATGCTTGTAAAAAAACAGTTGTGTTCTTCTTTTTTGTATAATGCAATTACATTTCAGATCCTTGTCATTTATTCTGCAATTAATTCACAACCTCTACAAATTCAGGGTATTACAGAACCCTTGAAACATGCGATAATCAGTTCTGATTATGCAGTCAGAGTTACGGCAGTTCGTTTTGATGAGGGGGCAGCAGTAAGAAAGGGCGATACCATTCTTGAACTGGATTACAGGGAGTCATGGCTTGAAGCTGAGCGAAACCGGGTAATTTCTGAAAGTTATGCCGAGCTTGATGCTGCAAAACTGAAAACAGAAAATGCCAGAATCGACTTTGAGGCTACCAGAACATTGCATGACAGCACCAGATCAGTAAGCAATGAAGAACTTTTGAAAAAAGAACTTGAGTACAATGTAGCGAAAACAGAGTGCGATCGGCTGACTATGATAAAAAAGAAAGAGGTCCTTGAGTATCAAAGCGCACTCGAACGGCTCAAACGTCATTTTGTGATTGCACCATTTGCTGGTATTGTGGCCCAACGGTTTCTTAATGAATCTGAAACCTGTAAACCACTGGAACCTCTGATTAAACTGGTGGATACAAAAAAATGCAGGTTTATTACTTATGTTCCGGTAGGCAGGTCACAGAACCTGGTAAAAGGGAAAAAAGTAAATCTTACCATCAACTGCGGAAAATCGACACTTAACCGTGAAGCAACCGTTGATTTTGTTTCACCGGTCATAGATGCTTCCAGCGGATTAAGAACTGTAAAAGTCATTTTTGACAACTCTGATGGATCGGTTCAGCCAGGGGTTGGCGGAGTATTGCATATTGATGAATAAGCCCTGGATTTAACATGACAAGTGCATTAACTGCAGATTTTTATCTTTGGAATTTACAGTGTATTAGAAATCTATTCAGGAAAAATATCTATTATGTTACTTAATTGTTTGTCAAACTTATCACTGCATAAAAGCGGGCGAAAACCTTTATATACGCAAGTTACAATATCTCCTGTAACACTGCCCGGGACTTTTTAATGGCATCAGCTTTGACCACAGATTCCGATTCAACTCAGCTGCAATCATTGAGGCTTCTTCAGCAGATCCGAAACTTCGAAGGTGAATCTGCAGCATTCTGGCAGCTTTTTCTTGATATACTCATTCGTGTAAGCCGGGCAGAAGCGGCAATAATATCTCTTCGAACCGGAGAAGATGCCTCGCAAAGCAGAATTCTGGCAATGGGCCCTCAGAACAGTTCAACAATCGGGTACTGTAAAGAGCTTTCTGCTGTGATACCGAAAGTGTCTGATGCGTGCATGAAAAATGGTTACGCATTCCTGCCTTGCGACCAATATTCTCTTATCGCGGTTAACCTTATCATCGATCTTAACACACAAAAATGCATGGCCATTTTACGGTTACCTTTTACAGATAAAAATGAGGTTACTTTAGCAATAAATGAACTGCTCTCTGTAAGTGATATCCCTGCTCAATACCGTCTGCAGCAGTCTGCTCTTTCTGCCATGAAAAATCAGGGTCGATTAACTGATATCCTTGATCTGATGGCACTTCTCAATTCCCAAAACCGGTTCATTGCCTGTGCAATGACCGTATGCAACGAACTTGCAGCTCGATTTACCTGTGATCGGGTAAGTCTGGGATGGTACAAAAAGGGATATGTACGGGTAAAAGCCATGAGTCATACCGATCAGTTTGAAAAAAAGATGGAAGCTGTACAACATCTCGAACTGGCCATGGAGGAAGCATTTGACCAGGACGCCGACATAATATTTCCTGCACCGCAAAACAGCACCTGTATTTATAGAGATCATGAAGTATACTCAAAAGAACAGGATTCTCCCTTTATTGCCACGCTCCCCTTGAGGAAAAATGGACAGACTGTAGCCCTGTGCACACTCGAACGCAGCAAAGAGCCTTTTGAGAAATTACATCTGCAGCAGCTCAGAGTTGTTCTGGACCAGCTTACTACCAGGCTTGACGAATTATATACCCGTGATCGCTGGTTTGGTGCACGTTTGGCAAACTGGATACGAGTAAAGCTGAGTCGAATTCTGGGTTATGATCATACATGGACAAAACTCCTCTGTTTACTCGGTTCCGTTGCTTTGATGCTAATATCGTTCGTTCCAATCCGCTACCGGGTGGATGCACCTATGATTTTGCGTACAGATGATGTCTCCTATATCACAGCCCCTTTCGATGGTTATATTCAGAATGTAAATATTAAACCCGGTGAACTGGTCAAAACCAACCAGATACTATTGTCAATAGATAAAAAGGATCTGCTGCTTGAAGAAGCCAGCCTGTTAGCCGAGAAAAATCGTGAAGAACGTGAAGTCGAAAAAGCCAGAGCTTCAGGTGAACTCGCTGATATGTGCATATCACAGGCACGTTACGACCAGTCATATGCAAAGCTTAGTATCGTGCGATACAGACTCAATCAGGCTGATATACTTGCACCTTATGACGGTGTTTTAATCGAAGGAGATCAACAGGAAAAAATAGGTGCACCTGTTAAACAAGGTGAAATTCTTTTCAAAACCGGAAGGATTAAAGATATCTATTCTGAAGCAAAAGTCAGTGAACTGGAAATCCAGAATATCAAAAACGGTGCTCAGGGAGAAATTGCACTTGCAGGAAAACCACAGAAACCTTTTAAAATAAGTGTGTCTCTTATTGTACCTTCAGCAGTTGTCAACGATAAAGATAATGTATTTCTGGTACGTTGCAAATTTACTGAACCAGTCCCGGAATGGTTCAGACCCGGAATGACCGGAGTATCTAAAATCAATGCCGGGAAAAAAACCATCCTCTGGATAATCTGCCATAGAACTGTCGATTTTCTGCGACTTAAACTCTGGTGGTAAAATGAAACCGGAAAATAAAGCTTGGCAGTTGTTATGAAAAAAAACGCAAAAATTTTTCATGAATCATGGTATCAGATAGCAAATCAGCGGCTCTTTCTGCGTGCCAGCGTTCGGGTAAAACGCCAGATTTTCAGAGGAATCCATTGGTATGTTCTCCATGATCCTTTCACAAATCAATTTTACCGTTTACGGCCTGAATCCTATGAATTGATTGCACGGCTGAACAAAAACACTACAGTAGAAGAGGTCTGGAATTTTCTGCTTGAGCACTCGCCCGATAAGGCACCCGGCCAGGGAGAGATTATAGAGCTGCTGGCACAGCTTTATCATGCAAACCTTCTTCACTGTGATCTTGCTCCTGATAGTGCCAAGCTCTTTGACCGATACAAAAAACGCCGGACCGCCCTGATAAAATCCAGCATATTGAATATCATGTTTGCGCGTATTCCGCTCTATGATCCTGATAATCTGCTAAAATTTCTTCGGCCACTTATCCGGATCGTAATAGGCCCTGTGGGTCTTCTTTTATGGCTGATTGTCATCAGCATAGGCTTAAAAACAGTAATCGATAATTTTTCTGCACTAAAGGTTCAGACAGATGCCATTCTGGCCCCATCCAATCTTTTTTTGCTTTATGCAGCAACAGCTTTAATAAAAATTATTCATGAATTCGGCCATGCCTTCGTCGTGAGGCGATTTGGTGGTGAAGTCCATACACTGGGTGTAATGTTTCTCATTCTTACTCCCATGCCTTATACAGATGCAACCGCATCGTGGGCTTTCCGTAATAAGTGGCATCGGATACTGGTTGGTGCAGCAGGTATGATTTTTGAATTGTTCATTGCTGCAATAGCCGCCGTTGTATGGGCAGGCACCGGAGATGGAGTAATTCATTCTCTTGCCTATAACATGCTTTTTTCTGCATCGGTTACCACATTGCTTTTTAATATCAACCCGCTGCTGCGTTATGACGGCTATTATATGCTGGCCGACTTTCTGGGAATGCCAAATCTTCAGCAACAAGCAAATCAGCAGCTCACTTATCTGCTGGAAAAATTTGCTTTTGGTAAAAAAGACTGTATCCCTCCCTCATCATCCTTAAAAGAAGCGATTTTCCTTTCCATATATGCTGTTACCAGTTCAATTTACAGGGTTGTCGTCTTCTCCGGTATAATGCTTTTTATTTCCACCAGGTTTCTTCTGGTGGCAGTTATTATGGGTATTTTTTTCGCAATCTCATGGGCTGTAATGCCTGTAGTAAAATTCGTAAATTATCTGGCAAAGAGTCCCGGTCTTACCCGTATTCGTGCAAGAGCGATAAGAGTCAGCGCTGTAGCCGTTGCCCTGATTTTTCTTATGCTGTACTATATACCTTTCCCTTACAGTGTCAAAGCACCCGGAGTCCTGAAGGCAGTAGGTTATTTAATGACCACCAACTTCTCTTCTGGAAAGGTAGTAACCCTCTGTAAAACTTCTGGATTCAGAGTAAACAAGGGTGACACTCTTCTGATTCTGGAAAACCAGGAGCTCAGAAATCAGAGAATCCAGACAGAAGCAGCTCTTAAAGAGGCTAATCTGGAATACAGCAAGGCACTCAACCAATCACCGGCAGATCTCGAGCCAGTGGAAAAAAGGATCGTTGCGTTCACTCAAAAACTGGATTATTTTGACAAACAAATCACAGGTCTGACCGTGGTTGCAGAAATTGAGGGTATATGGACCTCACCTGATGCAGATGATTTTATCGGTAGATGGATGCCCAGAGGATCTTTTCTTGGCACCATCATCAATCCAGACAACTTCTATTTTGCTTCGGTAATACCTCAAAAAGAAATCTCAGAACTTTTTTCTCAAAAAACCATTTCTACAAAGGTTCGTTTGCGAGGTCAATCAGAACAGCAGATAGCTGTAAAAGATTTCACAGTAATACCAATGGAACAGAGTATTCTCCCTTCACCTGCGCTGGGTTTTATGGGTGGAGGAGATATCGAAGTCATGTCCGCAGATAGTTCGGGTGTAAAGACCACCGAACCATTTTATGAGGTCAGATCTCTGGTGGAAAATAGCCCTTCATCTCTTCTTATTCACGGACGATCCGGAAAAATCCGTTTTTTTCTTGGTTACAAATCACTTCTGTGGCAGGGATGGCGTTCTATCCGTCAACTCATTCAGAAGCATTATCAAATCTGATAAGTTCTCAGGAATAACCACTATTATGAATTTTGTAACCGATGATTACCGCCTGACTTCAATAAAAAGCTCTAAAGAGATTCTTAATGGACTGGATGCAACCGTATATAAATGCATAGGTGGATACAGGGGAAGACAATCCATCACAACTAAGCTTCTGCAGGAAGCCGAACGGATACATGAGAACGCCGGGAAATTACGGGAGATGTCCACGGAATCATTACGGATCAGACTTCAGCAGTTCAAAAGCCAATTTCGCCGGAAGCCTTCCAGTTTTGATCAGCATCTTACAGATGCACTCAGTGCTATAGTGGAAGCATCCTCCAGAACACTGGGAATCCGTCCATATGTGGTCCAGATCGCCGGAGCACTCGCACTTTACAAAGGCTACATAGCAGAAATGGCCACTGGTGAAGGTAAGACTCTTACTGCATCATTAGCCGCCATAATCCGGGGATGGAGCGGTTTTCCTTGTCATGTAATCACAGTCAATGATTACCTGGCCAGTCGCGATGCGCAAAAACTGGAACCGCTTTATTCATTTTGCGCAGTAACAGTTGGCAGCGTCACCTCAACCATGCAACCTCATGAAAGGGCCAAAGGTTATCAAAACGACATCACCTATTCAACTGCCAAAGAGGTAACAGCCGATTTTCTCAGAGATCGACTTGCCCTGGGCTCTAATCAGGCTTTCGAGAGACGCCAGATCCAGATCCTTTCAGGGAATCTTATAGATAAAGATGACAGAGTCGTTACACGAGGTATTCACACAGCGATAATCGATGAAGCAGACAGCCTTCTTATAGATGAAGCTGTCACCCCGCTGATAATCTCCCAGAAACAGACTAATGAACCATTTAGCAAAGCATGTATGGCAGCCAGCTAACTGGCAGCCAGATTAAAAGCAGATATCCATTATACCATCGACTATCAATACAAAGAAATTGAGATACTGGATACGGTCGATTTTCATACAGAAACAGCTGCTGCCGGTATTCCAAAACAGTTTTCAGGCGAAAGTTTCCTTTATGAACTTCTCAGACAGGCACTTATAGCCAAGGAATTTTTTCACCGGGACAAACAGTATGTAATACAGGATGAAAAAATAGTTATTGTCGATGAATTTACCGGTAGAACAATGGCTCAGCGTTCATGGAGTGAAGGCTTGCACCAGATGGTAGAAGCAAAGGAGAAACTTCCTGTTACTCCTCCCAATGAAACATTGGCACGCTTAAGCTTTCAGCGCTATTTCCGTTTTTATCATAACCTTTGTGGAATGACCGGAACAGCAAAGGAAGCAGCTTCTGAGCTCTGGCATATTTACGGATTACCTGTAATCCAGATACCTCCCAACAAACCATCACAACGCAGCATATTATCCAGAAAATTTTTTCCTGACCAGGATTCAAAACACGCTGCAATAATCGAAGAGATCATTGCAATGCATGAACTTGGACGACCGGTTCTTGTCGGTACAAGAAGTGTTAAAAGAAGTGAAGAAATTGCTTCACGGCTAACAGAAAAAGGTTATAACTGTAAAGTAATCAATGCAGTACGCCACCAGCAGGAAGCAGCAGTTGTAGCTGAAGCCGGCAAAAAGGGGGCAATTACTGTAGCAACCAATATGGCTGGAAGAGGCACAGATATAATTCTGGATAAAGAATGTGAAAATGCCGGCGGGCTTCACGTTATTGCTTCAGAATGCAATGATTCAGCAAGAATAGATCGCCAATTGTACGGGCGTTGTGCTCGTCAGGGTGATAAGGGAAGCGCAAGATCATATGTAAGTCTGGATGATGAACTTCTCAGGCGGTATCTTAATCCGGCCATGCTCAGAATGTTGAAAAATCTGCTTGGAGCCAACAACACTATAGCTATCAATCTGGGAAATCTGGCAGTAAAACAGGCTCAGGATACCGCCCAGAAAAGAGCATACAGCATGAGAAAATCCATACAGAAAATGGATACCTGGCTCAAGGATTCTCTTTCATTTTCCAAAAACGAGTTCTGATATGAAACTATTTTTCCCGCTGTTTTTCAGTAAAGCACTAAAATGAAAGGTTGTCAACTTGGAAAGCAATAGGTATATTCTTAGTTTTATCCGGATTCATTTTCAGCACCTGACAGGCTTTTCTGTAATTACAGGGCAGAGGTTTTTTTAATAATAATGCATTTCAGATTTTTCTCACTAATATTTTTTATTCCTGCTCTTTTATCAGGTTCACCGGGCTCAAATCAAATGTTGGACAGCTGGAATGCCGCTCTGTACCCGGATTCTGTTACCATCGACACAACACTTATTGACTCTGTCACCGAAACAATTGACAAACCATTGCCTTATACCATTGATTCATCTTCAGTTATATCTGACACATCCGATTCAGGCAGTTTTTTAACTGTTAATAACTCCAGTCCGGTTTCTGATATTAATGAACAGTATGATTCAGATTCAGTCGTTTTGGTTCCAGAAAAATACAGTAAAGAGCCGGTAGTAAATATGACAATCAGTGATGCTATTGAACTTTTACTGAAGTTTAACTCCGAGATTATCAGGGCAAAACTTGAATGGTTGGCAACTCAGGATAAGTACAAAGCTGCTTTTGGTAATTTTGAACCTGCATTCATAAGTAATTTCAAGTACGATGCTACCAATCGTTCAACATCTCTTCTTACCCAGCAGGAATTAAATTTTACAAGTGGTATAGAAGGTCTGCTTCCTTCTGCAACTAAATACAGTTTAAATTTCTCCCAGACCGATATCCGTTCCAGTTTTTCAGACAATCTTGAGAAACCAGTTACATTTGCCGGAGTCTCTTTAACTCAGCCTCTGTTACAGGGTTTATGGTTTGGTAAACCAGTCATTGAGATAAAATTCGCCAGTACAGAAAAAAGCATAGCACTGCATAAATACAGGTCAACCCTGTTTTCTAAAATTTACGAACTTGAAACAGCATACTGGAAATTATGTCTGTCACAGCAAAAAGTCTTATTCAGCAAGAGATCTGTCGAGATAGCCAGAGAAATTGTAAGCGATGCAGAAATTCAGATTCGAACCGGTAAAATATCACAACTTGAATCACTTGAGGCTTCTGCGGGCCTGGCATCCAGACAATCAAACCTTACCGATGCTCAAAAGGAGCTGATGGCCGCAATGGGACAGCTCAAATTGCTCATTGCAGACCACAAATTTTCAACTGATACACTTATTAATGCTGCTACACCACTCCAAATGGAAATATCTGACAGTACAGATGATTCCTATATCCCACCTTCAGCTGATTCCATCTATATTCTGCAACCCGATTATTTGCAGAAAAAATACGAACTGGATAAAGAAATTCTCATTCAGAAATATCAGACCGACCAGTGTCTTCCAGAGCTGAATCTTAAGGGGACATGGGGATATCAGGTCAGAGCAAGTTCCGGCAGCAAATCATGGTATAACTTCTGGAATAAAGATTACCGCAGAGACAACAGCATTTGCAGAGCAGAAATCGAACTTCGTATCCCTCTGGGAATGAGAATAAAAGAACGGAATATGCTGGCTGCTGAAAAACGTAACGTATTATCGGCTCAGACTGCTTTTAAATCAACTGAAAAGCAGGTCATGAATATGTTAACAGTAGCGATAAAGCGACTGGAAGATATCAAACGCAACCTTAAAAATGCTAAAATTGTTATTGATTATAGAGAATCGCTGCTGAAAACAGAGATTATCAGACAAAAAGCAGGAAAAAGTAATTTCCGTAAAATCTTTGAAATCGAAGAAGATCTTACAAAAACGCTCCAGTGGGAAATGGAAAATATAATTGATTTAAATGCAACGAGTGCAGAACTGGCACGTTTGACTGGTTTTACACTTCTGAACAGCGGCCTTGAAACTATCGAAAATAACAACCCGGTACTTAATCAGATTCTCATACAAGCAAAATGAAAAAAACAACTTTCCATCTCTTCTCATTCACAACCTTGATCCATATTCATAATTGACATGTTTGACGAGATTACTTATTTTGAAATACCTGTATTAACTCTGTTTTTGAACACTTTTTAAACCGAAAGGAAATATATATGTCACCAGATACTTCTAAAAAAGCAGCGGCTGATAACAGTAACTTAATCAACGATATGCCTTCCAAAATTGTTTGGGATGACTCCAACATGCGAAGTGTTTATGCCAATGTGACAAATGTTACTGGTGGTCGCGAAGAACTTATTGTTCTATTTGGAATGAACCAGGCATGGCAGCCAAGCCAGAAAGAGGTTAAAGTTCAACTTTCCGATAGAGTAGTCCTAAGCCCGTTCGCCGCAAAGAGACTGGCTATTCTGCTTGGTAAGACACTTACTGAATACGAAAAACGCTTTGGTGTAATAGACATCGGAAATACCGCATCCTGATATTTTTAAAAAGAAAATAACAGTCTACATGCTAATAAGCAGATTCTGATCTTCAGAATCTGCTTATTTTTTCTGATTTGTGCTTTGTAAAAATTGAAGTGCAGGCAGTCTGATATCCAGTTATTCAGTTCCTGTTCAGAATTGAATCAAACAGTCCGCTCATGCTTTTTCTTGAAGTTCTCAAATTATTTTCACTATTTGCATTTCAAAAAGAAATGCAAATAGACATTTTGAACAGATACTATTTAACCATGAAAGCTTTATCAAACAGGCTGTAATTTGCTGCTTTACCATTAAATGTACCGGCATGTTTGTTAATAGCTGGAGCACCTGTAATCTGATACCCGGGGATATTTTTGATCCAGACATAATATGCCTTGGAGTTATCCAGTAAAGAATCCGGTTTGATCGAAATAGTTTTCGCATCTGCAGAAAACAGAAGTGTTGATGAGATTGCAGTAGTACCTGCATTGATACCTATATACTTGGATATAGTGCTGGTATCTTCCCTGATTGCCATAGTATCCAACTCCCGGTTAAACAGAAGCTGTACCATGCCATTGGCCGGGAAATTATCTGTGGTATTTTCGCCTCTATCAACTTCCCAGTGGGGGTCATGGTTTATCAGCAGGTTAGTATTTACAACACACAATCCGCGCTCTGTATGAAGTTCGATATTTTCATTGCGCGGTTTGAAATTCATTACCTGTTCACCATTACGTGTAATCATATTGAAAGAGATTGAGTTCACAGCTCTTGTATAAACAGAACCGCTTGTATAAGCTGGCGATGCGTCAAAATCGGCAGTCGGAAGCATGTCAAGATTGAATATTTTGGCGATTTTACAGGTGGCATCCCAGCGCACAGAGGTCTTTATCTGCCGGTTTTTCACATCGATTATATTGACTCTAAAAGGAATTGATGCAGTAGCACTGGTATCTACTGCTTCGGAGAATGTCACAGTCAGACTATCCCCTTTAACTTTAAACTGACGATATTCGCCATTTATTCTGTTATTTACATCAAGGATCTTGATTTTCAAAGCAGTTTTCCAGTTAACACCAAGCACATCATAGAGCAAGCTGCCATCTTTAAACAGAACATCAAAATCCAAACCGTAAGTGGAGTCCGGTTTCATATACAATGATGGTTTATATATAATAGTATCTCCATGCAAAACGATATTATCCAGACTCAAACCATCGGGAACGGCTTTCCCATTTATACCAGACAAGCCTCTGATCTCCTTAATAGGAGCATTTGAAACTACTATTATGGAGTCTCTGGCACCGAAATCATTACGCATATTCCCCAGGAAATCTTTGGTGTTGGTCCATTTTACATAATAGATATTTTCAACCGTTGAGACAATAATATCTGTTGTATCAGAACGTTTACCACTTGCAGAAGTGACACTTACCCTAAAACCCATCGTCTGTCCGAAACCAATTGCAAGCCTCTGGTCAGGACGTACAAACAGCGTATCCTTTTTGATCCAGACGTTTGCATTAGCAACAGTCCCTTTTCCATAAATCGAGTATTGTGCTGATGAAGTCAACCAGTCTATTTTTGCTATATCAGCATCAAGGATTTCCGAATATCTGACCCAGATTGTATCATTAAGCTTGAATGTTCGTAATGGAACACCAGAAGTCTGCCATGCATTTGATGCATTGGGAAAAATCCCTTTTTCAGTCGTAAATCTCTTTGAACTGTCAAATATATACTGAAAAGACTTTCCTGATGTATCCATTCCCTGTATTGTAACAGTAATCAGACTTTCATAGGTAAAAAGCCTTGAAGGTGTTATAAATACAGTGTCCTTATTGATGTTTATAATAGGATCAGGATCACCGCCCCCACTTATTTTTGCGGTAACACTTGATGATAAAGGTGGTGTGGGAAGTACATACCAGAGTCTGGTATTTACAGGAATTCCTGTCAAACCTTTTCCATCATTGGACAACACATTAGAAATCACCTCTTTTAATTTTTCAGCAGAAGTCCTGAACCTGCGGTCGTTGTCAAATACAAACTTGAAAGGTTTCTGTGTGCTGTCTTTTCCTGAAATAGTAACAGTAATAAGGCTATCATATTTAAGCTTTCTGACAGGTTCTATAAAAAGAGTATCAAAATGAATGCTGCATTTCGCCGAAAGATCTTCACCGTCATTAACTGTTACAGACAATCCTGCTGCAACAGGAAATAGAGGTAGTCTATACCATGGATGTACATCAACAGAAATATCAGTCAATCCAAATCCAGATTCGGATAATACGTTTGAACTAACCAGATTAACCGGATCTTTCTCAGTCCTGAACCTCCTGACATCATCCATTTTATATTCGAAATGATTTCTCATGGTATCTATACCGGAAATAATAAGAGAGACTAATGTATCATAGGGAAATTTTCCCATCGGAGTAATAAAAACAGTATCCTTACTAACCTTAAGTTTAACTGTAAAATTCTGAAGACTGTTTACTGTCACGTCAACACTGGATGCAAGCGGCATTACCGGAAGCTTATACCAGGGAATCACATTAACTGAAACATTTGTCAAACCAAAACCGTCAGCAGATAAAACGTTTGATTTAATGTGTGCAGAACGGTCTGTCTCTGTTCTGAATCTCTTTGCTCCATCGAAAACAAATGAAAAATGGTTTCCTGCAGTATCTGTACCTTCGATTGTCACTGTCACCAGAGTATCAAGGTTCAAGGGTTTAACTGGAGTAATAAACACAGTGTCCAGGTTTGTTCTGACTGAAAATTTCGGATCTGAGCCATCGCTTATAGATACCTGAATCCCTGCCGGATATGGTTTAAATGGAAGAATATACCATAACCTGGTATTGGCAGGCACAGAATTGAGTCCGAAACCGTCCGTAGAAAGAACGTTTGATTTAACTTTACTGATCAACACCGATGTATCCTGAGAAACCAAAAAAAGTGTTCCAAGTAAAATCATTTTTCCTTTAAATAATTCCTTTAGCGAAACTGATTCTATTGAATAAACATTGCCATTTAAAGCAACACTGTTTATGCTCAGAGAAGCTCCAGGTGCAACAGGAAGATTGGAAAAACTGAAACGGCCCAGAGAATCTGCTGTTGTGTTAAACAACACAGGTGTTGCATTTATCAGGCCTGTATCATTGTAGCTGATCGATATTTCTGCCTTTTTAACTGGAACCGCTTTATTACTGCCGTTAATTTTTATACTGACATCTCCTGAAACTGATCCGTTAAGAGGGTACAGGGTCACAACCCTGGACACATCCCCTAAAAGGCCGTCTATCATCTTTGATTCGGTGTAACTGTTTGCCTGTATAATCTTCTGAGTATAGAAGGTTGAAGTTTTGGCTGGTTTGTAGATAAAGTGAAAATTACGATCTCCAAAAGGCAGTGATTTAATATAAAATTCACCAGATGAATCACTAATAACCTGCTTAGAAACACCACTGTTATCAAAATATGAAATCTGCACACCTGCAAGTGGAAGCTGGTTTGAACCATCAATGACATGACCCGAAAAAGTCCATTCTCCGGCTTCATTCTGAACTCCAACATCAGATTGACAACTTAAGAACACCAGGCCTGCCGCCACAAACAAGGTCCAAAGACAAAAAATAACCTGCTTAAAATTCTTTTTAGATAATCCATACATATGCATTACTTACATCCTGATCGATTTAATTTTCTGAGTCAAATCCAAGTTTCAATTTATTATTGAGACAGGACGATAACATACATTATATATTAGGCAATGTCAAACTTTCTTAATTCGCAGTCAGATAAATAATCTGAGAAAAAAAATTTCTACACGCTTGTTTTCAAAGGCAAAATGAATTATCTGATTGTAACAGAACATTTTACATAAAAGACTTATGGGAATCTCAGTCGCTCTGAAAGCGGCTGTATAACCAAAACCAGAACCTGAAATTAATTGTTAAAACATGATTCTAAAGGGGTTAATGGTAGTTGAAAATGTTACAGCAATAAAATTCCTTGTTTTTTAAACAAGAAACCAGCCTGTAATTTCAGCTCATATTTTATCGGAGTTCATATTTTTCAGGAAAGATTTTCCATAGATGTCTGGATTGTAGCTTTCTAAAATCCCCTTATCGGGGATTTTAGAAATATAATTTCAGAGAGGTTGCGTTTCTTTACTGCTGCATACAGCGGCTTACAACGGTAACGTTTCCATCGGTTATTTTCGCTACAAACAAGGAGTTACTAAAAGCCCCAAGTGGTACTGATACTCTGGAAGCACTCTTATTTACTGAATATTTGGCGAACAATTTTCCCTTAAGATCAAATAGTGATACCGCAATAGTCGAACCTGAGAATTGTGCAGCATCAATCGATAATGTAGAATTGTTAAAGGTCAAAAGATTGCTGTTAGCAGATTTCAAAGCACGGTTTTTTACCATGGTACCACTTTCAATAACGATATCACCGCCATCGGGAACCGCCTTGAACTGAATAATCTTTGTTCCATCAACGGTTAATATGGTATCATCCACCTCTTCAGTACCCTGAGTAACCACTGCATCAGTCCATCCATCAGGAAGAGGACGACGGATTGTAAGTGGGTAGTCGTAAACTGAGTCGACAAGATTATCGGTAAGTGAGATGGTGATACTGTTAGCAGCAGTTGTTTTCACTGCCAGAGATGCTGCATTACGTTCTTTAATATAGCGGGCAACACTACCAAATGTCGCAGTCCAGAATTTACTGCGATTATTATCCAGATAATCAAGATTACCTTTCAGTGCATCAAGATTTGTATTGGAATAACCATGTCCATCATTACCCACTCCGTGATGGCACCAAACCAGCCAGCCATTTTTGCTTGCAGCTTCATCCGCCTTGCTGTTAAAGCCACTGGTGCTGTTAGTTCCAGCACTTCCAGCCATAATAGCGCCAATTCGATAAAAATCTGATGGCGATTTATTAGCAATCTGTCCATCACAAATCCGGCCGGCAATATAGCACTTCTGTAATTGAGTCTGCGGATTAGGTATGTTGCAGTTAGGATATGCTACGGTTATACATTTTTCTCCAGGTACTTTTTCTTTGATGGTACTTTGTGATGTAGGACATTCATTATCCGACATGGTACCACCATGTGAGACACTGTGGCTGGCAATCTCATGCCCTTTTTCAAATGCATTCTTTAAATTATTCCAATTTGGATTCATAGATCCAGTAACAGTAAACAGTGTCATTTTGAATCCTTTAGCATCAAATGCCTGCTGCCCTGCGCCAGTCTGACCTGCAGTATTATCATCAAAGGTATGTGATACTGCTGCCTTACAATCATTCTCCCAGGTACATACCGTAAATGGTGCTTCAACTGCTGCTGTTACTGAGATCACCACAGCAGAAGACAGCAATAGTGCCGATGCAATAATTCTGTTTCTGTTCATATACTCTCCTATGTTGTATTTCACCCCAAAAAGTACAATGCACCTTAATTGTAATCTAATAAAATAAACATTTTTAATCACACATATATTTCTTTTCAAAAATATTGTACAAAATAGAAAAATAAAGCGTACCCACAAAATGTACACCCATCTTAATATTAAATTACAGATATTAGATATTAGATTTTGGAAAAAGGATCAGATATTTCAGATTTCAGATTTGAGATCGTAGATTTAGCTCCTTAGCTATTTGGCTATTTAGCTATTTAGCTCCCTACTGTCCTACTGTCCTACTGTCCTACTGACCACTGACCACTGACCACTGACACTCTGGTCTCTGGCCTCTTTCCTCTACCCTGCTACTCCGGCAAACTCACCCAGCGATTGCAGATACGCATAGGGAAGCCCAATATCAAAGCGTTTCCCCTGCACCAGATAACCCATAAAACCATCCTCAAGTCTTAATCTATCCAAACAGGAGGTAAGCTGAAATTCACCTTTTTCGCGAATATTATTGTTAATATTTTCCTCTAATAATTCAAATATCCTTGGAGAGAGCACATATTGGCCAAAAACAGTGCAATACTGATCATCAGGAATATTTTCCACGCGCAGATGTTCTTTTGCATAGATGGCATCGGGTTTCTCTGCAAATTCGGTGATTGCTATGACCGACAGTTCCTCTACCCAGGTACCGGTAACGGTACCGAAATGCCGGATGATTTCAGCAGGAGTAAGTTTAAGCCCGACGACACTGCGTCCATACTTCTCGTAAATATCCAGAAGTTGACGGGCGCAGGAAGTATCTGTATCAGATGCATATAGATGATCGCCTAACATAAGCAGAAAGGGCTCGTTTCCAACCCATTGTTTTGCACAATATACCGCATCACCAAAACCGTTCTGGGTTTCCTGTTCAATGAAGGTGATTTTATGACCGATATCAATTATGTATTCAGATATTTTCTGAGCCTCTTTGGAGAGTTTGGCGAAATGTTCAAGTGGTGGCGGGGTATGGAAAAAGTCCTCAAAAAGCTCCCGGTCGCCTTTCTGCACTATCACGCAGATCTCTTCGATATCACCACTGAGTGCCTCCTCCACAATCGCCTGAATAACCGGTTTAGCCACACCGTTTCTATCGATAACCGGAAACAACTCTTTTTTCATGGCTTTAGTTGCCGGAAAAAGACGGGTACCAAACCCGGCTGCCGGAATAACCGCTTTACGTACCTTCTTTGCCGATGAGATGGTGAGTTTAAGGCACTGCATTTTCAGCTCAGATTCGATGATATTTATAACCTTATCCTGAGTCGCTTCATCTTTTACCAAAAGCTGTGCGGTTCCATCACCCTGTGACCCGACACCTTTACCACCAAGAATATGTGGCTGAATCGATGGCCAGCTGAGTAATTTATGAAGCACCGGTGAAGTAAGTTGAGATGGACAGACCGGCATACAGGCTTTGTCAAAAGCCGCCTGCGATTCGCTCATCAGTTTACCTAAAGTTACCGAATTACCCTTTATGATTGCCTCTACGGCCCGTTTGGTTATTGATGCACTGATATTACCCAGATACTCCTGAACACCGCGCTGCAGTTCATTTTCTGCAAAGGGATAGCATTTATTAAGTTTACTAAGAATCTCCCTGGTATCTTTACCAGCACACAGATCGATAATCACAAAATAAAAATTACCTCCAACCGCGACTTCCTGCACATCAACCCGATCCCCATCAAAAGTCATCATAACCGGACGATCACCATAAGCACAGCCCTGATCCATTCGTCCGCAGCGTGAAGGAGTAGTGATTTCACCCAGATACCCAAATTCCATTTCACCCCGAATAGTCATTTTAAGGTCATATATGCGATTAAATGCACGGGCAACAAGTACGCAGGTTGCAGCGCTGGATGAAAGACCTTTTTTAACCGGAAGATCGGTCATGTAGTTGTTTATTTCGAGTCCATGCACCCGGTAATGAGTAAGTACCTGAAAAGCAACACCTGCAACATAACTGAAGACTCCGCCTTTCTGAGCTTCTTCAAGCAGTGCCTCCCGGTTCATAGGTATTTCGAATACCTGATCGGTCAGAGTTGTTCTGAAAATCAGTTTAGATGGGTGTGGTTTTACTTCTGCATAAAGTCCCTGATTGGTTCCGCTGATAAGAGTGTAACCCCTTTCCAGAGCACCATTTATGCGCCGATATCCGCCGGCCCAGTCAGTGTGTTCACCAAAAAGGCAGATTCGTCCTGGAACAAAGATTTTCATATTTCAAATCTCTCTATATTGTTTATGATTATAAAAAGAGAAAATAATCTAAAATAGAGGGATTGGGTGCAAAATGTAGAGATAATGCATGCATTATCTCTACATTTTGCACGCATTGTCTCTACATTATGGTTATAAAATAAAATGCATGCATTGTCTCTAATCTCAGTTACCACCTATATATCTGATGGTCTGGACCTTTTCGATGGTTACCAGCCCACCACATTTGGAAACCTCGAACATTTCATTTATCACTGGTAAAAAATCATCTATCTTTTCCTGAGTATCGATAATCTCTATGATTACCGGCAGGTCTACTGAAAGGTCCAATATTTTTGCACTCCGAAGGTGACTTGTTGGCCCAAATGACATCAGACCACGCCATGATGTGGCACCAGCCAGCTTATGCTTGTGTGCTTCTCTAATGATAGCTTCATACAAAGGAGTATGCCTGTATTTATCTGTTTCCCCGATAAAAATCCTCAGCAGTTTGGATTCTCCTGAAAGATCCATCAGTTATCCCCTTATAAATAGTTTAACCAATGCAGTACCTATAAAAAAAGCCAGGGCTGCACCCAGTAATGTTCCTGTGAGGTAAAAAGAACCGATCAAATACTCATCTTCGTTGAAAAATTGTGCCAGCTCATATATTAATGAAGAGAGAGTTGTGAATCCTCCGCACAAACCGGTTGCCAGCAGAAGCCTGGATTCTGAGGAGAGTACAGGTATATCCACCGATAGCCCTGTTACTATTCCAATTATAAAACAACCACCCAAATTTGAAATCAGCGTTCCAAATGGTATTGAATGGAAATCCTGGAAAAGACGTGTCATTAAATAACGCAGCATTGACCCAACAAAGCCTCCACATCCTACCAGAAGAAATGGTAAAAAAGATTTCATTGGGACTCCAGCTGATTTTTATATTCGCTGTTTGTGTGATATGAAGTTATTAATTGAAAAAAAACGCCAATAAGCAGCTTTTTTGATAATGTTCGGACATTAAATATACTTTTATTTTGACTTTAGTAGTTATTCTATCGTATTTTATACACTTGCCGTCTGGAATCAGTCCGGGCAGGAATCCTTCCTCTCACTTGCGGTTAGCAGAAATATAACCGCCGGATGGCCAAAAATCCCTATGGGGCGTTTAGCTCAGATGGTTAGAGTACTACCTTGACATGGTAGGGGTCACTGGTTCGAGTCCAGTAACGCCCAGTTTTAAACTTTGCCTCTTCCTGATCCTTATGTTCTTGTTAAAAGAAAAAAGGGTGGAAGGTGGCTTGTTGTATTTAAAATAACCGGTATTACCGGGAGATGGTAGAAACGCAGTTATGAAAATAATATTACCGGATGGTAACATCAAAGAGATGCCCCAGGGCAGTTCTGCGATGGATCTGGCTAAAGCTATAAGTCCCAAGCTGGCACAGGCAGTGCAGATGCTTTTTCCTTCTGCAAAAATTGCAAGTGGTCCTGCAATCGAAAGTGGCTTCTATTATGATTTTGATGTGGAAAAGCCATTTACCCCTGATGATCTGGTTGCTATCGAAGCAAAGGCAA
>DATAMG010000031.1:0-14997 GCA_036260705.1 Chitinispirillaceae bacterium
ATCAGGAGTCTATCTCCGATGCCATGCAGCATTTTAATTCCATTATTGCAAAAAGAGTAAACAAAATCTTAAAACGTGAAGGAACGGTCTTTTCCTCCCGTTTCAAATCGGTAATTGTAGAAAAAGACCGGTTTAAAGATCTTATCCGTGATGTTCATCTGGAAGGGGTAACTTTAGGTGAATTCAACCTCGATGAGCTGGCAAACTATAAATTCTGCAGCCATTCGGTTATTTTAGGTAATTACACTTCCAGTATAATAGACAAAGATGCAATCCTCAAACAAATGGAAATGAGTTCAATAAAAGACTACCTTAAATATATGGGAGATACAGTCAGCAATGATGATTTTGCTTCCAAAATAAAAGATATCAATTGCGGAAAGCAGGGATTTCACAAACCTCAATTATGGATAATAGGAAAAGCGGAGTTTGTGAAACATGTGATGGATTTAGACAAGTGTAGAAGGCTACATATTGCCAGACATATCAGCGAGAATGTTAATATCGAAAAGATTCATGATGAAGTAGTCAGATTACTGATTCTGGAAAATAATGATCTTTACCGGGCTGGACAGTTTAATGTCAGATCCACTGCACGTGAGCTTTTTGTATCCATCTGCAAAAACAAGTACGAATTCAGCGGTGCCGATACAGCCAGATATTTAAGGGTTACCGATGCTGCGGTTTCCAGGATGCTTACCAGATTCAGAGATGTTGCAAACAGGGATTACCTAATGGAAAGAGTAGTGGAAGAAATTACATAAGTCTGCCGTTATAGTTTACATAAAAAACTAAGTTTATTTTTTATTCTGCTAAAAAAGTAGAAATTAGATTTCATTTTGTCATTAAATTTCTACATAACCAATGAAGCGAAACTTTTTTAAATCCAATCATATTTTTTCCTGTTTTATTATAAAAAATTAAGCTCAAGTTAATTCAGATAAAACAGCTCAAAGCCTTTTTTGACCATGAAATTTGATTTATCCCAGAGATAACTTCTCCTCACTTTACTTATTCAACTCTGGGGAAATTATTGATGATCTTTTTTCTATAGTATCAAGAAATATGGTACTTTCATCGATGCATACAGGAAGCTCTAAGAGAAAGAACCAAATCAATAGTTATCGATATTGTGAATATAGTCCTGATTCAGTCGCACTGGAGAAATAGGTATGAATATGTTTACCGAAAGTAATAAGCTGAATTTTAAGTGAATAAAAAATTGTAACAATCATAGTAATCTCTAAACAAAAATAAATTAAACCAATCAAGCCATTTGTTCGCCTTTCGAAGCACGCTTAGTGAAAAGGACAGGCTTTTGAGGTATGGAAAATGTGAAACAATCCGACTGATTCTATACAATCCATATGGAAAGAATCCGAATTTGATTCTGGCTGCCAACTTAGTGCGCCGGGGACTTTTTTCTTTCCAGTACCCCAGAGATAATTTTTTATTTTTCATAAAATTACCTCCGGGGTAAACAGTGCATCCACTCATACTGCACCAGTAATCCGGGTTTCTTACCTCCACCAGTTTATTCTATCAATTTATTAGCAATACTATTGACACTGAAATATTTACAATTTGGGCAAAATCAGAATCAATACACACAATGATAATCCTCATGTTAAAATATTTTTTCAATCATCAAAATGACAAAATCACCAATCTTCAAAATCATAAATAGAAAATCTTTTGTCAGGTTTTTTCATATAAAATTTACAAAATCGGTAAAGATGCCATCGTAAAACCACTACAGGTTAGCAGTACCTGGCATTTGTATTTAAACGCAGGAATGAAACAGCCTGCCGCTGGACTGAAGTAAAACCTTTGATGTCCAGAAATGAACTCATATCTATGATACAATCCAAAAAACCTCAAAATCCCCAAAAATCTTAAAAATGTGCACCGATTAACTACAATTGTTTATTTTTATGTATTAGGAAAAAAAATATCATCTCTCACAAAAAAAGATCCGGCTTACAAGAAAACATGGATAAGATAAAACTCAAGGAACAATCTGAAGTAATTCGTCAGGCATTTGGATATATCGATCAATTCAAAAATCAAACATTCATCATTAAAATCGATGATATCATAATATCCAATCCCCTGTTTCCCATTCTAATAAAAGACCTGGTTCTTCTGCACCGTATGGGAATCCGCATTATTCTGGTTCCAGGAGCCAGGACCCGTATCGATGAAGTCCTGCAGACCTATAATGCAAGCTGCTCTACAGTAAATGGAATCCGGATATCACCACCTGAAGCAATCCCATTCATAAAAATGGCCGCTTTCGATGTCTCCAACAGAATAATGACCATGCTGGCAGAAAACGAAGCAAATGCAGTGATTGGAAACTGGGTCAGAGCAAGAAGTATCGGTGTGCGAAATGGAATAAATTTCCAAAGCTCTGGAACCGTGGAAAAACTGCAGATTGATATTTTGAATAATGTTCTGGAAGATGGCCTTATACCCATCTTCCCAAATATCGGCTGGAGTGGTAAAGGTAAACCATACAACCTGTCATCAAATGAATTAGCCCTGACCTTGAGCATTGAACTTAAAGCTGCAAAGCTTTTTTTTGTAACCAGCAAAGGTGGACTGACTCAGGGTGAATACAAAATTCCTGATGGAGTATTTGTGTCCGGTGAGAACACAATCTCCCAGCTCTCACTTGATCAGGCGCAAAAATTTCTGGACCTCAACATCTCCGAGACCTATGATGAATCCTTAGAGCTGGTTACTCTGGGCCTTAATGCCTGCAATCATGGAGTAAAACGGGTGCATATAGTCGATGGCAATAATGAGGGAATGATTTTAAAGGAGATCTTTTCCAACCGTGGACTGGGCACCATGATCTATTCAAACCAGCATGAAAACATCAGAGCTATGACCCACTCTGATATTGCAGAAGTCTTACGGATCATGCAACCTGCAGTTGAAGATAAAATTCTTATTCCCAGAACCGCGCTGGATCTGGAGGAAAAATTACACGACTACATCGTTTATGAGGTAGACGGAACTGTACATGCCTGCGGAGCTTTACACCAGTATGGTCAGCAGGGGGAAATCGCTGCTATAGTGGTTGATGAAATGTATTTAAATGCCGGAATAGGCAAAAAGATAGTTTCTTATCTTATGGAAAAAGCGGTTTCCCTGAAATTAAAACAAGTTTTTCTTCTTACAACTCAGACTTCAGACTGGTTCTCACAGCTTGGATTTGTTCAGGGCAAAATTACAGATCTACCAAAGGAGAAGCAGAAAACCTACAACTATAGCCGCAATTCTCTAATTTACTTTTATAGGTTTCCTCGAACTACTGCTACCAGGTATATCAAGTAAGGATATAGTGGCAGATAGGTATAAATTTTAAAATTTAATACTGTCCTACAGAAATCAATTTTGTAAATTTCCGTTGGCCAGTTTAGCATTTATACTTATGAATTACTCTCTTCTCCAGGCGCACCAGTAAGGAATGCCATCATCATCACGCAGATAAAGAGTGCGACCTTTGGAAACTTGTTTTACATATACCGCCATTATAACAGTTTTGCCTTCAATTGTAGCTTCACAACCACGGACTTCCACATCATTATTCACATTTAGATTCATATCCTGATAAAGAATAAACCACCCCGGGCCTAAATGAACTACCTGTTCCCGGTTATCTTTTTTGACAGTAAGCTGAATACCATAGGACATTTCTCTAAAAGGAGCCGCAGTATCAATTCCGATGATTTTAGCAGAAAAAGTCTTTAGATTGTACTTATCAAAGTATTGCTCATAACGACCACCCATCCCCCAACCATCGCTTCCACGAAACTTAACCCCATGCTGGCCATAGGTTGTATGAAAAAACACAATAGATAATAGTGCTATACTTATCAATTTGAATTTCAATTTTACCTCCATCTCAGAAGTGTTACACAGGTCTATCTTTATCCATGGCCATATTTCATTCGTAATTTGGCATTCATTAAAAATATATAATTAACCACTCAGATCATCTACAAGAAAAAATGGACATTATTGGTAATCAATTGAATTAATTGTGATATGCGAAGTATGATCTCAATCTAACATATCGCTTATCTCATCCGGAACTGCAACAATCCGGTCTGCACCTCCAGATATCAATTCCTCTTTTCCACGAAACCCCCATAAACAGCCACATGCAAACATTCCAGCCGATTTGGCAGTTTTCATATCTACTGCAGAATCTCCTATATACAGAAAACCGGATGGATCGATATTGATGGATTGTGCAATATATAATGCAGCTGCAGGATTTGGTTTTTCAGGAAACTGCCCAGCCCCCATAACCTGCTTAAAGATAGAATTTCCAAAATAATATTCAACCATTTTTACAGTAAAGCCATGCGGTTTATTAGACAGAACAGAAAGAGTGATATGACAATTTTTCATAGTTGTCAAAAGTTCAGAAATACCGCTGTATATTCTGGTTTTGCGGTTCCACCTTTTTGCATATTCATTTTTCATCTGTCCTGTGTAAAAATCAATGAGGTCCTGATCAGAGAAATCCTGAGGCAGAGCACGTTTTACCAGCACCCGCATCCCCTCACCAACAAATAGCCTGTAATCACCGATATCGTGAGATGGGAAACCGTATCTTAAAAGAACTGAGTTCATCGAATCAGCAATATCGCTTAAACTATCAACAAGTGTACCATCCAGATCGAAAAGTGCGGCTCTAAATTTCATACTTAGTCTTAATTAGATACTGTTTAAAATTGAATCAAAAAGGGCCACTCATGCTTCGACCCTCCTTCGTAATAGCTATAGAGGGTAAACCAGACTCAGTACTAGTGACCTTTTTGCTTAAATTATGTTGAGAATTAACTTTTTTAAATTAATACAAATAGACATTTTGAACAGTTACTGATTATCAATTTTGTAACCGGTGTTTTTAAGAGACATAATCTCCTTTTCTGTCAAAGGTCTGATCTCTCCGGGCTGCATTTCTCCTAATTTAACCGAGCCGAATTGAACCCGGCGTAATCTCCCCACAAGTATACCAAGTGCCTCAAACATACGTCTGATCTGACGATTTTTACCTTCAAAAAGGTCAAGTTCATACCAGAACTGTTTTCTCTCGGGGGTAACTTCTGATATGTCCCTTATTTCCCTGGCATGAAGTACCTGACCATTGGATTCGATGCCATCGATCATCTTCTTCCGTTCATCTGCGGTTAAGAGCCTGTCGACTTTGACTCTGTAAACTTTTTTTATCTGAAAACGGGGATGAGTAAGAGCATGAATCAGTTCACCATCATTAGTCAAAAGCAAAAGTCCCTCAGAACCAAAATCAAGTCTTCCTACATAATTAAGATGCTCAACAGTTGCACCTGCTTTACTGAGAGCATCGTAGATGGTCTCCCGCCCTTCCGGATCAATCCTGGTTACCATTACACTCCTGGGTTTATAATAAGCGAAATATTCAAGGATATGAAATGGTTTTATCTCTTTGCCCCAGTACTCCACCTTGTCTTTACCCGCAACTACACGACTTCCCAGTTCCGTAACTCTGCTGCCATTTACATATATTTTTCCTCCGGCGATAAGCTCATCGGCTTTACGTCTAGATCCGATTCCACATAATGCCAGAAATTTATTTAGCCTGACCGGTTGCTGCTCGTTCATATTCCACCTTTTTTATTTCTTTTCTTATCAATACCAAAAAGCTGTTCCAATGATTCGGCTGTCCTGATTTTTAATCCGGTGGTTTTGTTTATCCTCTGAAGAGAAAATCCATCAAGTGTATGCCCTCCATAGTTAAACATTACTGCCGGAAGAAAAATCTGCTGATATCTTTTCAAAGCGGCTTCCCTCTTTATAGTTCTGATCACATCTTTAGCAGTCAATAAACCGGCAACAGTCACCGTTTCTCCAAAATAATTATTATTTACAGCTACAATATCCATATCCAGTGAAGGCTGCACTTTGCAAGCATCCCGTACTATTTTCTGTAAAAATGGAAATGCAGAAACTGAAGTTAGAACCAGAGATTTTCCTGATTTTTTTTCTGTTTTCGTGGAGTTCAGCTGTTTTTTGCAGCTTTTCCAACTCTCAAGAAGCTGTCTTAGTAGTCCTACCCCGTTCTCTATCTGTGGATATTGCTCATAATAATCTGCCGGCGGAATCTTCAGACCACCTTTTATGAAAAATTCATCAGCCAGAAAAAGTCTTCTGAAACCGTCTCTTTGCAGATGATCCTGACTTATTTTTTCCACCTGAGAACAGATCCATCCTGCAGATTCAGAATCTATCTGATCCAGAGGGAATTTGCGAAAGCGGGTCAATCCGACTGGCACTACAGCTATAGACAATAAATACCTGCCCAGACTAAAAAGATCATCCAATGTTCGCAACAATACATCCGCATCGTTGTACTCTTTGCACACTACAATCTGTGTATGAAATGCAATACCGTTTTCCTTTAAATATGTAAGCTGCTCCATAATCGCAGGAGCTTTACTATTCCTAAGCATCCTGCTGCGAACCGAGACGTCAGTAGCATGAACTGAAATAAACAGAGGTGAAATACCCAGCTTAACCACCTTCTGCAGGTCTTTCTCTGTCGCACTGCTCAAAGTCACATAATTACCATTGAAAAATGAGTGTTTGAAATCTTCATCTTTGATGTAAAGACCAGACCGCAAATTTGGAGGCATCTGATCAATAAAACAGAATATGCACCGGTTTCTGCAGATATTAATCGGTTTTTCCTGAACCTCAACTTCCAGAAAACTCCCCTCTTCCCGGATAACATTCATTTTTATATTAGTTGCCCCGCGACGAACCGTCAGATCAAGCATATAATCTGCTGCAAAAAACTTAAAATCCAGCTCATCTGAAATTTCTTCGCCATTAATTGAAGTCACAACATCCCCTTTTCGCAAACCAGATTTGAAAAAAGAGGATCCTTTTGCAATGTTCTTTATTTTTACTCCACCACTCATAAAAAATCCTGATAACTCAAGTATTAAAAAACAGATTTACTATTCTCTGAAACTCGTAAAATTGAGATCTCATTATGTTACGAATGTAGTATAGTTTTAGTCATTGATATTTCCAAGTTAATATGCATATAATTGAAGAGACTCTTTCCATTCATTACAACCTGAATTGAAGCAATTCAGGCTATTAAAATTTTGAAATTTAAGGGGGAAATCAGTGAAACCAGCATTAAGAAACTTGTGGCTTTTAGGACTGTTAATGTTCTCAGGCTTCTTTTGCACGATTCGAGATGACAATGGTGAACCTGGCATCTCCAGTCCTGATAATGTCATAGATAATAATTTAAATGCTCTGCTATATGTAAGCTCAGAGAGTACTTATGTGGGACTCAAAGATACCATAGCAATACTTGCAAGAGTCTATTCTGATAGCTCTGAAACCGATTCGCTAATTCCGCTTAAAAACATACGGATTCAAGCCTCTTCCAACTTCGGAAAGCTTATAAAAGACACTCTCTACTCAGATGAAAATGGACGTGCCAGATTTCTTTTCACTGACAGTATCAGCAGAAAAGTCGAAATCACAATAAGAGCAAACAACACCATTCAGTCATTACGCCTTGAAGTTACTGATACCCCGGATAAAGTCCAAAAACTTATAGAAGCAATCCCACAAAGATCGGTTTTATCGGCAGGAGGCTTTGATTCTACTACTGTTTTGGTTCAGGTAATGAACTATAATCATAACCCGCTTGTTGGTGAAAAGGTGCAGTTTGTTACCACATCTGGAATAATAATTGGTGATGGTTCCAACAAAGAAAATTCCGGACAAAGCATTACTGATCAAAACGGAACAGCTATAGCTACTTTAAAAAGTTCCAGCTTTAACGACATAGCTTATATAAGTGCCTATCTTATTTCAAATCAATCTCTTAGCTGTGAAACTAAAGTCGAGTTCCGCGGTATAACCCTCTCCCTGCAAACAGATCAGAACAATCTGATAATAGGAGATACCGCTCTAATCACAGCAAAACTGACCAACTCCCAGGAAAATGCCATCGAAAGAGCAGATATATTTTTCACCTTGCAATCAAAAGCTAATTCCAATCTTAAAATCTTAAGCGCTGATTCCATTACCTCAGAAAATGGAATCGCCATGGCAAAGATTAAAGCTATCAGAAATGGAATCGATCTTGTTCAGGTAAAAGCTGCTGGAACAGAAGCACTGCTTCAGCTTAATGTCTCCTCTTTAAAACTCAGACTTGACCTTAACAAAAACTCTCTTCAAACACAGGAATCCGATTCAACAGTTCTGATTGCCACCTTTTCCAATGGCTCAGGAGCTGCACTAGCCAACCGTAATGTAACAGTTAAAAAGTACTTCAAAACAGAGAATAATGCCGATACTGTTGCAATGGTTTCCGGCATTACAAACGCATTAGGCAAGTGCAGCTTTACACTATATGCACTGCCTTATGAGGGGAAAATGCGTCTGGAGGTTATTGCTTTTGATAAGACCGAAGGATATGCATCTGCTGATACCAGTATCTTGTTTTTTACCACCCGTATCATGACAATCAGAGCCCAGGGGTCAATCCCGGCAGATGGAACAAGCAAGTGCCCGATAATTGTCACCATTAAAAATAAAAACGGTAATCCGCTTGTGGGTGATAAAATAAGTTTCATTACAACTGCTGGAATGATTACCGCTGAATCCGAAACTGATGAAGATGGAAAAGCAGTTGCCTATTTAACCAGTGATCGAAGAAATATTGTCGCCACTGTTACAGCTACATTGCTTAGCGATCAAACTAAAAAACAAACAACCCAAGTGGCATTCAATGGTATTATGCTTCTGGCATCGATCAATCCTCCAAATATCAGCAGCGATGGAAAGGATACTGCATTAGTAAAAATACTGCTCTCTGATGCCGCAGGAAGCAGCATTTCAGGAGAACGGATTAATATTTCAAAGCAAAATGACGCCACAATGATTATTGCAGCTGATTCGGCTACCAGCAATATCGGTGAAGCAAAATGCAAAATCGCAGGAAAAGGAAAAGGTCAGGATACAATAAGCATTTATGCCGCAGGCGCATCCACTCAGATTGTTCTGAATTATTCTTCAAACATTCTGAAGATAGACACAATTCCCGGACAACCCTGCATAGCAGACAGTCTGGATTCAACCCTGATTACCATCACATACCTTAAAGGTGATAATATTACCCCTATTGCTAATGCCCAGGTTGATGTCAGCGTAACAGTTGGACAGCTGGGTACTGTTTTTGCAATGACCCTGATTACGGCAAGTAACGGAAAAGCCAGTATTTACATACGCAATCCACACTTTGCAACGACATCTACCATTTCTGCTCTGGCCAAAACACCCCTGGAACAGACAAGTGCCTCTTTTAATCTTTACTTCCATGCAAACAATGTTGCCAGAATCGATCTATCTGGAACACCGGAAGTAATACCTGTAAACGGTTCCAGATCCAAGCTTGTTGCAGTGGCTTATGATGCGATGGGAAACCGGGTTAAGGATGCCCGCCTGTCTTTTAACATAGTCAACGGACCAAGCGGCGGCGAATATATTGATCCCCCTGTAGCTGTTACCGGTGATGATGGCAGTGCAACCAGCTGGTTTATCAGTGGTAAAACACCCAGCACATATAAGCAGGTCTGGATCACTGCAGGTAACTACAATTCGATTAAATCCGATACTGTTAAATTTACCATTGCAGGACCTCCCCATTACATTACAGTTCGCACCAATATTCTTAAAGGTAAAAACCCCAATGATGGGACATTTATTCTTCCCTGTGCCGCAATTGTCACCGATATAAATGGTAATCCTGTAGCAGATGGAACGGAAGTAACTTTCAGCCTCAAAGTCTCGGGTTTTGTGACAAAAAGACTGTATTCGGAATGGGTAATGGATGCAGGTGCCACATTCTGTCGTCCAATTATCGATACCTTTGCAGTCATCCTTCCATTTGAGGATTTCAACGATAACTTCCGGCTTGATCCTGGCGAAGACCGCAATGGTGACGGATATAGCAACAGAGGTGAAGATATAAATGGTGATGGCCGGTTTATTCTGGGCCCAAGTTTTATAGACATTAACGGAGATGGGATTCGCCAATACGATCCACTACTCCCAATCGAAGAGTTGTCTCCCTGCACAAGCAGTGATGGCATCGGGTATGCTGATTTAAATAACAATGACCGATGGGACCCTATCGAACCTCTGAATAATCCAACTTACCTCAGTGCTTATTACAGACTTGTAGCCAGTGGAGCTTTCCGCAGCTATCCAAAATTCAATTCTGTCCAGGATTCAATCGATTTTAAAACCATTTTTACATTGGATTCTCTTTATGAAAAACAGCCGGGCTTTATCAATAAATATATGCCATTCGATGCGGATGCAAATCAAAACGGTATTGCCGATCCCATAACTGCAGTCAGTATTAAACGTACCGTAACCACCAAGGATGGCAAAGCATTAAATGAAATTATCTATGGTCAATCAGATGCCGGACGAATCGAGATCACACTGTGGGCTGAATCTCAGGGTGTAATCACTACAGCTCCAGACATCCTGATTCTGAAAATTGTTTCTAATGAATAGACCCGGAGAAAAAATTGAATAAGAATCTGATAATCATAATCATTGTTTTTTCAAATACTGTTCTGGCTTCCAATCTGGCCAATCCAGCCACAAACATACCTGAGGCCAGAATAGCAATCGGAGCATCATATCATCTGGGAGGATACACTCTGAGTAATAAAGCAATCCCATCGGTCTGGAATCGCATCCACAGCCGGTTGGAATATGCTCCATTAAATTTTCTTAGTCTGGGAATTGAATTAGGTGCAACTCAAATCGATATTGATAAGTATCAAATAGGTCCGGATACAATACCTGTTTTCCATGGTAAATTCGGATTTTCAGCCGCTGCATCACTGAAACTCAGTACACCGGCATTATTGCGAGATCTCCTTAAGTTCACTGCAATCTCTAAAGTATCCTATTTCTCTTCTAAAAACAAATACAATGCGGCATACAAAGGTATAGAAGGAGCCGGGATTGTGGGGATTCAATTTCATATTCCACAATTCGGATACATTACAACTGGTCCATTGGTTTATCTGATTGATGCAACCAGCAGAAGTTACACTGGAAAGGAAAATTTCATCTCTAACATAAACAATATCCGGGGATGGATAGCTATCGATTTCTTTCCTCGTCTTAAGGAAATTACCACTAACAAGCCTTATATCTCCCTTGAGATCTCAATGTCTCCAGAAATTAACTATTCCCGAAGAGTGCCTGTGCAGGAATTCAGCGCATCAATTAGTATTGGTTCTGTAACTCGAAGATTATATGGGACAGAAAATGATATAGAATGGGAACCCTGAAAAGAAGTCGGAATAAAATAAGCGCTTAAAATGATCTTACATAAATAGATCTTTAATTTTAGTCCAAGTAGTTTTCTCTTTGCGGATATTAACCTGTTTATTCAGATATTTTTGATTGCTGCTTATAGTAGTAGCCATCTCGGATTTTTGATCTGAAACGACTGTCTGAGTTTTATTATTAGCAGTAATAGTATCTGTTGCCTGAGCAAAAGAAGCTGTAGAGAACAAACAAACCAAAAAAAGCAGCTTCAATTTATTCATCATTTGGCTCCTGATTAATATAGAACATTGTTTTTCTTATAATATAGGGGAATAAAAATAAAAAATCAACTTTTTTTTAATATTCTGATGTTTTTTTAATGAATCTGACCTGAAGTTTTAGTCTTAGAAGATATTTTCTTAACCGCTTAGCCCAGATGTTCAAGTACCTTATCCCTGATTTCACTGAAATTGATAGGCTTATGTACTACATCATGAATACCGTCCAGTTTGAGAAGACTATGTTCCAAATCACCTCGCCAACTGGTAACCAGAAAAAATTTAGTATCTGATGATTGTTGCTTTACCCACCTGGCAATACTTCGTCCACCCATATTACGAACACAAAGGGCGGCAAAAACTGCATTATACTGGCCGAGTTTGAGAATATCCAGCCCTTTTTCCGCAGTTTCTGCAACCGTCACATTACAACCAAGCCTGGTAAGAGACTTACGCAATATCTCTCGCAAGTCTGCATCATCATCAATTATAAGAACGTGAAACATTGTGGCCATAACTGAATATATACATGCTATTATCGTGCCAATTTAAAGAATGAATCCATGATAAAACTGCACTGTTTTCAAAAAAGAAAATTTATAAACAAAACAGTACAATGTACACAAATCGGCAATTTATCCCGAATTAAGACTTTAACACCTATAATTCATGAATCATCAATGGCTTGTTTTTTTTGCCCTGTATTCTATCCAAATATTGAATTATGACACATTCAGTTCTTTTACCCGGGTCGATATTTATTATCAGACGATCGATAAGTTTGCGCACCAGCAATAACCCTCTTCCGTGCTCTTCGTTAATTTTTTCCTCCCGGTTACTATCCAACCACTTTAAAGCATCATTTTTAGTTAAGTTACCTTTGGGATCCTCCACAGAAAAACCAATCTTTTCCTTATCAAAACCCCAGGTCAGCTTTATGGCGTTATCTACCTGAGAATTATAGCTCTCAGACCAGCTCTCACGTGGTAAATCAGAGAGTTTTAAAACTGCATGAAAAAATGCATTGGAAACCAACTCATCTATTGCCATTTCCAGATAAGATTTGTTATTTACCGGCAAAGATTTTACTATACTGGAGCAGATACTTTTTGCTTGAGCATAACTGCTTATGGTTTCATTGCTCAACGTGGTTTTCGGAAGGTAACGGTGCAAACCGAATATTTCGCCTGTCAAAATTGATCTGACGTATGAACTGATTTCATTCAGCCGGAATTCAGGTCCCTTGGACAGAATATTTCCAATGTTGTATCGTCTTATAAGAGAAAGGTACCGATCAATATCATAGCTGGTCATAAGTATGTGCTTAATAGCAGGATACTGACTATCCAGGATAGCAAACAGCTCGAACCCATCCATTACCGGCATCTGAATATCTGAAATTACCAGATCAGGTGCTTTTTGAATAACCATCTCCAATGCTTCCATACCATTGGAAGCAGTTCTGATCCGATAGTTCTGAGAAATAAAAAATTCAGACAGAATTTGCCGAATGCCTGTTTCATCATCAACAATTAAAATATCGAAGGTCCCCGAGTGACACACTCTTTTTTATCCCTGTTCTAAAAAATGATCCTGCAAATTGGATAATATAAATATTTAATGACTAATGCCCAAATACACTATATCGATCTCGATTTAAAGATTTAATATGATATAATTATATCTGCTCAATCTGGATTCCGCCAGCGTAGTAAGTTATTTTTCCAGTACAATATTTAGATAACAGATATGGGATCAATGAACATATTAATAATAATTGTATTTTGCCTTACCGGAACAACCATAGTACTTGGTGTAGCCAGTTGGATATACCTCTTATCAATTTCTTCAAAAATCAGCGAACTAGAGCAGGAAGTCAACAAGAAAGCCCAGGAGTTTGATAATTTTAAAAAAGAGAAACTGTCTTCTGCACAAAATACTACCATTATACCGGTTGTTGACACTCCAATTCAGGAAACAACTGAACAAGTTCTTTCAAATGAACCTATTCAGGTAATGAGAAATGTAGGTGGCTCCTTTGAAAAAGCAGATAAGCATACCTTTAAGACCGTATCAGCAACTCCATTAAACAATGGCACTCCCGAAGATTACCCGGAAATTCGAAGTAATACTATCAGGAGTGTGTCACCGGCCTCTATTCAGGATTCCATCCTTTCTAAAGACGATCCTAAGCCGGACAACGAAATAATGGCTACAGTCGATGAGCAACCACAACCGGCAAGCCCGCCCCCATTAACAATTCTGCAGCTTTACTCTCAGAGCGCCAAAGATGCAGACTTCAATAATCTCTGGAAAAACATTTCCACACTTCTGCAATCAAATGTCAAATTTGAAATCGGGATCGATTTCTCAGGAATAAACTTTCTTTACGATAAAGAACTCGCCTACTTAACCAAAATTCACCAGATTGTAACATCTGCCGGTTCAAAGATACACTTACTTAATTGTGATAATGAACTGATAACTATTTTAGGTAAATCTTCTCAACTGGCCAACCTTATCCTTATGAAAGATCTATGAAAGTACTGGGTATTGAAACTTCGTGTGATGAAACCTCAATAGCAATTATTGAAGATGGCAGGATTCTGGCAAACACAATCTATTCTCAACAGGAGCACAGCAAATTTGGTGGTGTAGTTCCAGAGATTGCATCGCGTGCGCATCTGGAAAAAATCGACCGGCTTGCTTTTTCAGCTTTCGAAGAATGCAACCTCAAACCGGAACATATCAACCTGATTGCGGTTACCGATAGTCCAGGACTTGCAGGTGCACTACTTGTAGGAATAAGCTTTGCGCTGGGTCTCCATACAAAGTATAAAATTCCAATCACCGGTATCAACCACCTGGAAGGACATATTTTCTCAGCCCTGCTGGAAAATCGAGATTTACAGTTTCCATTTCTGGCATTGGTTGTCTCCGGGGGGCACACAGCTATTTACAAGGTCAATGAAATTGGAGCCTATGAATGCCTGGGACAGACCGTAGATGATGCTGCTGGTGAAGCATTTGACAAAGTAGGGAAAATGATGGGATTTTGCTATCCTGCCGGAAAAAGCATCGAAAAAGAAGCATCCGCTTTCACTGAAAATAGTAAACTTATAAATTTCCCGGTTGCCCGCACTTCAACAATCCTCTTGATTTCAGCTTTTCAGGACTCAAAACTGCTGTAAAATATTTCCTCTGTTCTAAAGATAGCGATTTCATTGAAAACAACCGTCCTGCCATATGTAAAGCATTTCAGGATACAGTCATAGAAACTCTTCTAAGCAGACTTGAGGCTGCTTCCAGAAAAAGTAAAATAAAGCGAGTC
>DATAMG010000065.1:0-17408 GCA_036260705.1 Chitinispirillaceae bacterium
T
This sequence comes from Chitinispirillaceae bacterium, assembly GCA_036260705.1. GTDB lineage: Bacteria > Fibrobacterota > Chitinivibrionia > Chitinivibrionales > Chitinispirillaceae > JAAYPC01. The sequence goes on from DATAMG010000065.1 coordinate 2, forward strand.
ATCAAAAAATATCTTAAAAATCTTATTTCTGCCATGCTGAATAACAGTTTGCTGGATTTAAAAAAGGACGACAAATGTTGTCTTGATATTGTAATATCAAGTATAAATCACGAAAAAACAATGGCTTAAGAAAATTAGCCTGACGGCTATGCGATTTAAAATCGGGACTGAAGACCTGTAATCCGCTCGTTCATTAATAACTTAAGTGTGGTGATCTCAAAGAAGGGTTCGCACGCGTTCGCTCCGGATTGCCATAAAGAATTTTTTGTCGCGTTCTCATGCCCTCAGAGAGTATGTTGCTCCGTTTTAAAAGAGCATTACAGGGCAAATAACATTCTATATTATAAGTGATTCCCGCATCTTAATTAATTTGCTAAAAACCCACATTCATGGAGGTGGACGAATCCGCCGACACCGGTCGAAGCACTGGATGCGGTAAAACACTCTCAGATCTAAAAAGCGGTGCCTATACCATCACCAGCGCCGGTCTCAGCCGTGAATACATCATCGACGTTCCTTCAAACTACGATCCAGACAAACCTTACCGGTTGATTTTTGCCATGCATTGGAATGGTGGCAGCATGCAGGCAGTAGTAAATGATAAGTTTTACAGTCTTAAAACATATGCAGAAAATGACAAAGCCCCCTGCATTTTTGTTGCGCCAAATGGAACCGGCAGTACTCGGGGGTGGGGCCTCGGAGAGCAAGACCACATATTTTTCGATGATATGTACAAATTAGTTACTGAAAAACTATGCGTTGATACGAAGCGGGTTTTCTGTTGCGGCTTCAGCTACGGTGCATTGTTTACCTATTCTCTCTCGTTATCGCATCAGAAAGTATTGCGTGCAGTGGCCTGTTATGCCCCCGCAAACTGGAACATCTGGTTTCCCACCAACACCCATGAACCTATAGCATTTTATGCCACCACCGGTACGAATGAACCAAATTTCAAATTCATTTACGATGAAGAAAAAAAACTGGGAGCAAGATGGATTGTCCTGAAGATCTTCTTGCAGAAGAGGTGATATTTTCAATGGATGGGTATGTAAAGAAAATTATGATAGATCAGACAACTGATAGTCTGCCAAAGTTACGCAAAATCATCTCCATGATAGAGAACTGGGGCAATACGTTAAAAAAGTGATATTGAAATCTTAGCTGTTTCAGCGATCTATATTCAATAAAGGCGGATCTGTAAGACAATTCGATTTTACATATCGATAAATCTTACAGATCTGTAATTGGTAATCAGGGGAATGTTCTTTTTGTCCTCTGAATATTGATTAATCTCATTTCTGTGAATTCATCAAGAGCCGCTTTACCACCCATCCGGCCATAACCGCTGCCCTTGAGTCCACCAAAAGGTGCTTGTGGTTCATCGTTGACTGTCTGGTCTCCAATATGAACCATTCCGGTATTTAAATGCTGGGCCATATATAGTGCTTTCAAAAAGTCATTGGTGATTATCCCTGCAGATAACCCGTATTTTGAATTGTTTGCCACAAGAAGAGCTTCTTCCGGGTCATTTACTTTTACAATAGGAGCAACCGGACCGAATGTTTGATCTGTGAAAACTTTCATTTCCGGTTTAACATCGGTTAATACGGTAGGATAATAGACAAGTCCTTCATATTTACCGCCAGTCAGTAATTTTGCTCCTCCGCTGATTGCATCCTGAACATGCGAATGCACCTTATCTAAAGCTGCCTTATTGATCAGTGGTCCAATGGAAGTTGCCGGATTGCATGGATCACCTGCTTTTAAAGTTTTAGCTTTCTGAACGAGTTTTTCAGCCCCCGGATCTGCACCGTTAAGAGAAAAACAGAAGAAAGCGATTTCCGAGCCTTTTTCTATATTTGTTTATTGAATGGCTGTGTGTAGAATAACTTAAAAATGGACACTGTTAGCCAGTTAAGACAATAAGGCTACTGTGGCTATCGTATCATTTATAGGTAATAAAAATTCCACTGATTAAGTGGTTTAAGTAAAGTACATGAAATAAGATCCTGTTCTGTAGTAGTTGGATGACTTTTCTAAGAGGAGGAATTTATGGGTATTATAAACGAGATGTTTGAGAAATTACCGGTACTCAATGACAGAAAGGACCCTACATTATCTGCCATTCTTGGGCTACTTTTCGGAGGAATTGGTCTGGGAATCTATTTTCGGTCTTTCATTGATTTTCTATTACCAATATTAATCACAATGGTTTTTGTTGCTATTTTCGAAGATGTCGGATTTTTAGGGGGAGTTCTTTTCGCCTCTATTTATGGCTATTTTCGTGCGCTCACTTCGAATCAAAAAATGGGAATCAAAGAAAGAGTTGGAGAGGGGCCATGGAAAAGATGGCCGACAATTTAACAATTTGGCTGGAGTAAAGAGAATAATAGTAGCCTTTTACTATCTGCCCGGTAAAATTCTCATCCCTGAAAATCTTCTATTTATTTTTCACTCCAACCAGTTTACTTACAGCCTCTCTCCCTTTAATCTGAATTACTGCCATGTAGGTTCCGTTCCCTACCAGGCGCCCTCTCTTATTAGTCCCGTTCCACTGGTATTTTACAATTGAAGATGACTCGTGATCTTTAAAACGTTTCAATCTGGTGATTTTATTTCCAAGTGCATCATATATGAAAACTGTTGCATCGATGTCAACCGATTCTGCTGCCCGTCCCTGAGGCTTGATCAAAATCGTGTAAATTTCAGATTTACCCTTATTGGAAAAAGGATTTGGACCAGCCGAAATAATGATGTTAAGCGGAGGTGACTCAACTTTCAAGGTTACACGACGGTTCATTTTTGAGTTCTGAACATTTCCGGGGCCATCAACCGCAGATCCTGTATTTAACCATATAGAATCTTTTTCCTTTGGATACTCAACTCCCTCTGTGGTTACATAGTATCTGCAGGTTTTTGGATTTACACTGTGTGCATCCTGAACTATAAACCTATAAGAAGAATTAAATATCATACTGAACAATTTAAACTCTTCAATAGATTGCATCGTTTTTACATCTTCAGAAAAAGTAACTGTAAGGGTATCAATAAACTTTGCATCAGTTTGAGATGAGAGTTTAAGTGACGCACAGTATATGACAGGGGCAATACTGTCATATACTGTTGCGGATCGGGTTACAGATGGAAACTCTTCAAATTGAATTTCTAAGAACATGTTATCTGATGTCTTGCAGGAAATATCCTTGTTAAAAGAATTTTTCAAATCGACAGTTGCAAACTTGCCGTCATCAGACAGTGTAATCCTCGATGAATCGATTGTTTTGGTTTGAAGATCGTTTGCCCATGAAAAAACCATTTCCATATTTGAGCCACTGACACTTCTGTCAAAAACGATTTCTGCATTATCTACAGTTCCATCAGCATTCGTATCTTTATAACATGCGTGAAGCACCATTGCTGCAGATTTTCTGAGTTTAATGATAACCGGGCGGTTTTGCTCATGTGCTCTGTTATTATTTCGATCCCGCAGGGGTCCGGATGGATTGATTCGTAAGCTGTCATTTTCAGTAAAAGTTAAATTGTCATCAGCTTTTATTACTACTCTCAATGTATCTCTTATATTTAAATAAGATGAAACCGTGAGGTAGTGTCTACTCCCATCAGATAAATGTTCGAGTGATGTTCCTATCAATGAAGCATCAGTAATAGCTTCAGAAAAAAGCAAAAACAGTGTGTCTGTGTCCTTTTCTGTATCATCCAGAAGTATTGCATCAACTATTAATGGCCCGACACTATCAGATAGATAAACCGGTACGACTTCAGATGGTTCGGCCAGGGATGTATCTGTTGTATAGCTGTATCCAAGCTTTTTGGATGAAAGAGAAACTGTTATTTCTTTGTCAAAAGGTTCAGAAAGAGTAACAGTCAAATGACGTTTGTTGGAAGAATCTATTTTGACATCGTTTTTGCAAGCAGTTCTTTTTGTGGAAAATGTAGGCCAGAAAAGCTCTATGGAATCAGGTGGGTAATCAAGTTCATTTGTGTAGTATAATTCTGCTCTGGATACCTGTCCAAATCCATTATCTGCAAAATATGCCGCTGATACAACGGGATTAGGTATTCTATGTCGTTTGGGTATCGCATAAATTACAAATGGGATTTTACCTTCTTCTGTGCCATTAGAAAAAAACCTGATTAAGTAATCCCCGGGTGATAAACCGGTGATCAAATTTTCATCCAGAGTTAAAAATGAATTGTCATCGGAAATGGTTATTCCCCCATAGGAGGTACCAGCCGAAAGCAATTGTGATGAATCAAATTGCGGTCCTTCGATGTAAAAATCAACATGGCCGGGAATGGTGTCTATAATCTCTGAACCGAAATCACATGTAAGATTATTCTGTGTTATTTTTTGATACATGTCATAACGCATAATCCCATCAGAAACGCCTTTTTTTTCATAAAAGAATTTACTGTTTGTACGCAGGTCAATTGAGGTGATCATTTTAAAGTTTGAACCACAACAGAAACGTTCTGCAAAAAACAGTTTAAATTGATAGGTCTGTCCCTTGATAAGACCGAGAGTGTCAAGATCTACTATACCCTCTGAAGCGCCATGAACACCACCGATGTCAACTACAAGCTGACTGTCAATATAAACCCAGACATCGTCATCACCACGGAAATAGAATGTTTGTCCTGGAACATACTCGAATTCAGCACCAAGCTCCATGGTGAAATAGTAGTTATGTGATTGGCCGTCACCATTACTGTTATTAGGATTCTCGATTTTCTGGTCGGGGTCAAGATATAAAAAATCATCTGCGGGGTAAAAATCAGTCGTATCGAATTGAAATAATCCTTCATCGTTTTTCTTGAGAGTCAGATTAAAACACATCTCATTGGTATAACCGCCAATAAGAGTCTCAGGAAGAAACCAGTCACTAAGATTATCTGAAGCGCATGATATGCCGGTCGGTACCGGTTTGCCATTTTTACCTAATCGTTTTTCGACCATGCCAGTTGTGACACCCATGCAGTCATCAGGCTGGAAGTCGGGGTGGTCCGCTGATTTGTCACGTAACACCGCAGCCAGACTGGTTGTGCTGCAGTCACCTCTGATTACCGGAAATTTGTCGAAAAATTCAGGTTTATTGTCTGGTTGGGGAGTACCAAGAATCCAAATAGTATCACGTTTTGAAATCTGTTCTTTTAAATCTATATAGTTTCCCTCCAAAACACTATCCGCAGAGTAAATTGTACTATCCAGAGAGTTCATGAATTTAATCAGCAGACTGTCGGTTGGACCCAGGTAGTTATAATTTAACCATCCGCAATGATCCGGAACTGATCTCATCTTTATGATTCCTAGACCCTTGATATCGATGCGAGGCGCTCCCAGGCTCCAGGGATTAAAAAAGTAGATTACTTTTCCTTTTGGCGCAGTAAAACTGAAGACCGGATCAGCTTTTGGGGAACTGACTGTAATCCAGACTTCATTAGCTTCGGGATGATCTTTAAAGATTGTGCTCATGGTTAACGGCACATCTGTTGTTCCTATATAACTGGAATCGTTAGTGAAATAGTTATACTCATCAGGTATGATGCTTACCAATTTTAAGTTTTCTGTAGCGCTTTTATCGATCGAATTGAAAACAAATGTATACCATGTATTGCCCTCTTTGGTAAGTTTCTTGCCAGGGTAATAGTTGGTTTCAGAACACTGAAAAAAAAGATCCGTTGTCAGTCTGACAGAATCAGTTTTTGCCCATGGATGAGTGATGTGGATAATTATATCTGCTTTTATGGTAAAGAGATATGCGGATAAAAGAATAGTTGAAATGATGGTACTGAACATGTAATTTAAGCGCTTCATGAAGATTGTCCGTAATTTTAGTTATTAATTTGATTCTTTATATAATTTAATCTTTGTTTAACTTTAATTTATGCTTTTTTATAAGGTATCACTCTGGAATAACCGGGTAAATTAATTAATGGCTTTTATTTTAGTGATGGAAAGGATGGTTGAAGTTTCAAGCGGGTGAGTGTTTCAAGTGGTAAAGCTTTAAGCTCAAAGTGAATACTTCGGGAATGCTTTTTACTTTGTTACAGCGATCGATTTTCGAAATAGCGATAAGCTATACACAAAGAATGCAAGTCCCACCCCTCCTACCATTAAAAACTGTTGCCATACAGCATCAATGCCACCACCACGATATATTATTATCTGTGAAAAACTTACAAAATGCCTCGATGGTAGAAAGTAGGTTATATACTGAAGCCATTTTGGCTGACTCTCAACCGGAGTGTTTCCTCCTGACAAAAGCATCAGAATCATTATTACCAGAATTATTAAAAGTGCAAACTGCGCCATAGATTGTGAAACCGTTCCCAGAAATATCCCCAGGGCTGTAGAGAAAAAAAGGTAAAGCACTACGCCTGCAAACCAAAGCAGCACTGAACCCTGAAAAGGAACATTAAGAATCATTTGAACAATAACAAATAATGATATGGCGGTTGCAACCAGAATCACTAACCCGTTTGCCCACACTTTAGCCATTGCAATCTCAAACGCACTCAACGGCATGACTAACAAGTGCTCAAGAGTTCCATGCTCGCGTTCACGTATCACTGCTGCTCCGGTTAATACAACTGTCAAAAGAGAGATCTGATTGATAATCGCAACAACGCTCTTAAACCATGTAGAATCGCCGTTTGGATTAAACAATCTGCGAACAATCAATCCAACAGGTCTTTGTATCTTTGAGTTTGCACGGGTCAGAAATGATTCCACTCGATCATGGATAATATTCTTTATGTATCCAGTACCGATACCAGCCTGCTGCATAGCTGTGGCGTCAATATTAATTTGAACCGATGGATTACGCCCGGCAAGAAGGTCTTGTTCAAAATCTGGCGGAATAACGACTACAAACATATACAAGCCTTTATCCATCACATCTTCGATATTTTTTGCATCGATATTTTTTTTTGGGAACTTGAATCGGGGGGGGTAGAATGCATTAAACAATTCCTTTGACAGAGAAGACACATCTTCGTCCACAAATGCAATCGAGGCATTATTTACTTCACTCGAAGTCCCGGTTGCCTGAATGTGGATCGCTAATGTGAATGCATATATGACAAATATAACCATAACTATATCACTGAGAAAACTGCGAATCTCCTTTAGACCAAGCCAGAAAATGTTCTGAAGAGATTGCATCCCTTATTTCTCCTGTTTTCTAAGGCCAACGATGCTGATACCCAGAAGGACTGGTATGCTGCAGGCAAGAAATATTATATCTCCAACCATCAAACCGGCACTCAGACCTTTAGTGAATGTCCCAAGACTGGAGTGCATGTAATATGATGCCGGCCAGATAGAACCAACAAATCTTGCATTACCCTCAAGTGTAGAGACCGGCTGAAGAAATCCGGAAAACTGAATAGTCGGTACCATGGTCAAAATCGCCGTAACAAATACAGCCGCAACCTGACTTTTAGTAAATGTTGATGTTACCATTCCTATACCCGTAGTCGATATAACATATAGAAACGTGCATAGTATCAACATCAGATAATTACCTTTGAGAGTAAGATTAAACACAGTAACGGATAGAAATGTCAGAACAACGAAATTAATCATACCGGTAACAATATAAGGAATTTGTTTACCAATAAGGTATTCCATCTTTCTGGTTGGAGTGACATAGAAATTGATTATTGAACCCAGTTCTTTCTCCCTGACGATACTTACCGACATAAGAATTGCTGGAATAAGAAGAAGAAGAATTGCGGGAACACTTGGGCCGATAGAGTAAATGCTCTTGAATGTTGGATTATACATATATCGTTCCTGGAAATCTGCATTGGTTTGGCCTGCAGTCAAATTTGGCAGATTGATAGAAGAATCCTTCAGCATAGTTTGATGCACTCCCTCAACGTATTGTGCAACAGTTTCTCCACGGAAAGTAATTGCACCATCCACCTGCGCCAGCACATCAGGAACTATTCCTTTACGAATATTTCTGCCGAAATTAGGGGGAATCTCAAGTACCAGTGAAACATCATCTGATTTTAGCCTTTCAAGAGCATCTTCTTCTGAACCGGTATTTTTAGTCTTGGTGAAATATCTTTGAATGGCAGCGAACTGCTCAAGATAGGTTCTGCTTTCGGGTGATTGATCTAAATCGAATGTGGAATACCTGATATGTTCGACATCTGTAGTGATTCCGAAGCCGAAAATGATCATTAACAATGCAGACCCAAGAAATGCAAATGCAAGTCGGATAGGATCACGAAGCATCTGCATGGTTTCTATCCGTGAATATGCAAACATTCGCTTCAGATGAAGTTTCCAGTCTGTAGTGGCTATGAGGGCTGAAACATTCTGTTTTTTTCCAGAAACTGTATTTTTGCTTTCTTTAGCAGAAGTCGCTTCAGTTGTAATTGCATCTTCCATATAAGCAATAAATGCATCTTCAAGGTTAGCTGCACCGCGTTTATGGATAAGCACCTGCGGAGTATCGCAGGCCAGTACTTTTCCTGCATTCATTAGAGAAATACGGTCGCAACGCATGCCCTCGTTCATGAAATGTGTAGTAATAAAAATAGTAACACCCTGATTTCTTGACAGATCAATCAACAGTTCCCAGAAACTGTCTCTGGCAACCGGATCAACTCCCGAAGTTGGTTCATCCAGTATGAGAATCTGCGGTTCATGCAGGACTGCAACCGCAAGGGAGAGGCGTTGGCGCAGACCCATTGGAAGGTCATCGGCGAGTATGTGAAGGTGAGCAACGAGTCCGAATCGCTTGACTAAGCTATCGATTCTCACCTTTGCTTTATCCGATGGAATATGATATAAACGGGCATGAAGAGAAAGATTCTGATAAATAGTCATTTCTCCATAAAGAGAAAAAGACTGAGTCATGTATCCCAGGTTTTTACGGACCTCCATACTGTTAGCTTCAACTGGTTTTCCAAACAGTTCGGCAGTTCCTTCTGTGGGAGGAAGCAGGCCGGTAAGCATTTTCATAGTGGTTGATTTACCACATCCATTCGAACCAAGAAATCCGAAAATTTCACCGCGTTCTATTGACAGAGTTACATGGTCTACGGCAGTAAAATCACCAAAACGTTTTGTCAGCCCTCTGGCATCGATAACTACCCCGGCTTTGTCAGTCTTTCTTGGCGGAATAATTAATCTTTTATGATCTTGTCGCTTTTGTTGTGGTAACAAAGTGATGAAGCACTGTTCAAGATCATTTGTACCTGTTTTTTGCAGTAGATCTGCTGGCGAGCCAGCTGCCAGCACCCGACCTTCATCCATTGCGATGATCCAATCCCAATTTTGCGCTTCTTCCATATATGCTGTGGAGATGATTACACTCATACCGGAATGTCCGGAACGGATATTGTCAATAAGTCTCCAGAATTGACGTCTGGAAAGGGGATCTACACCCGTTGTAGGTTCGTCAAGTATAAGAAGATCTGGTTCGTGAACTAACGCCCCACAAAGGCCAACCTTCTGTTTCATACCTCCGGAGAGCTTTCCTGCTGGTCGATCGGGGAATGGTCCCAGTCCGGTTGCATCAAGAAGTTCTTTGATTTTGGAAGGACGTTCAATACTTGAAAGTCCAAATAAACGGGCCATAAAATCGACATTATCCTGCACACTGATTTCAAAATAAAGATTTTTTCCCAGTCCCTGCGGCATATAAGCGATTCTAGGACAAATGATACTGCGGTGATGCACGTTTCTAATATCTCCATTAAGCACCGTCATAGATCCATGTTGAAGTTGTCTGGATCCGGCCATAATGCCCATAAGAGTTGATTTACCTACACCATCGGGGCCGATTACTCCGATCATCAAGGAACCTGGTATATCAATAGTAATATTGTTCAACGCAATAATATTTCCATAGCGTTGAGTGACATTGCTGATCCGAACGACAGGTTCACCGGGGAATTCATTTTTTTTAAAATCGATAGATTTCATCAAATCTGATCCATTATAATATTTTACTATTGTAAGGATTGGATAAGGATCTATTTGTTAAACTATAATGGTAATAGATTTACAATACATAGCCTTTCTTACTCTGCTGTAATGAGGTAGTATACCTTTTTTTAGACATATATTCGCAGGAACCATTGTTTCAAGAGATTTTATAATTGTGAAACAAATTTTTGTTTCTACTCATGCTTTCTCCGTATACTATCTGGAAGTATCCCTGTTTATTGAAGTATCCAAATGAGATTGTTTGCAATTACACTTTTGTACTTCCAGCAGATTTTGCAGTTTATCGGGCCACTGTGCGGACTCTTTTGTCTTGACGTATCCAACTCCGCGGACTCCGGTTTTAATCTGTTCGATATAGTGAAATACCAACTCCTTTGGTATTTGAAGTTTAACCCTGAACATCAACATCTCACGTTCACTTTGGGTTTCCACTTGTTTTGGGGTGAACTGCGCTTCAGGTGAAACAAAACTTACGCTGGCCGGTAAAGCCTTATCTGGAAGATAATCAAGAACGATTCGTCCCTCACTGCCTAATTTCAGAGCTGCAGCTTGATTTGATGGAAGAAAAATCTCCATGTAGACATCACTAAGGTCGACCACCGTAAGCGCCTTTCCTCCGGGTCCAAGAACCTCTCCCGGTTCTGCCAGACGGTAAAGTACCCGTCCAACCACTGGAGAAACCAAAGTTGCATCGTTGATGCGGGTCTGAATAGTCTCTACATTTGCCTGTGCCACTTTTACATCCTCTTCGGCGGCTTTAAGTCTGGCTTCCTCTTCGGAAAGGCTGGCAATTGCAGATTCCAGTTTTTTGCGGTTTACATCGTAATCTTGTTGTGATCCTGCTCTGTCTTTAACCAATTTTTGCGATCGTCTGGTTTCTATTCTGGCAAGATCAACATCGCTTTTGCGGCTTTGGATCGCAGCTTTTTCGATTGACAGCTTCTCTTGTACTACGGTTACGTTGGCTTTGGCTTTGGCCAGTTCAGCATCAAGCGTTTCTGTGTTTAGTTGTACCAGTATCTGCCCATTTTTGACAAGATCGCCTTCGTCAACATAAATATCCTTGACTCTAAGTGGTTCTTTTGCCACAATATCCACTAACTCTGCTTCAATCCGGCCATTGCCTGTGGCGATACCATCTGGTAAGGCATTTCGTTTCGAATTCCAGATACGAAAACCGATAAATGCGGCAATCACGATAAATGCGGCTATAATAATCCATTTGTAAGCTGATTTACGAGAAGTTTTAGTCATATTGATTTACCGATCTTCAGGTGTGTAAGCTTCATTTTTTTCCAGTGTTACCGGCTTAGAAAACAGGTTTCCCCAATTTGTACGATTCTGCATTTGGATTCTGGTAGTGTCTGATATCACAGGCTGTCCCTGGCGCAGCTCCCATCCACCACCAAGTGCTTTGTAAAGCGATATCAGATTGGTTATGATTGTGGAGCGTGCCTGTGTCAGGGAGTTTTCCTGTTGAAGCTGAGAACGTTGAGTATCAAGAACCCGCTGATAATCAACTGCCCCCTCGCGATATTGAACAAGAGCAAGTTTTACAGACTGCACTGCGTTAGTAGTTGCATTCTGTTCATATTTTACTATTTCCACGGCTTTTTGAAATCCAGTCAGATTATCTTCTACCTCCTGAACGGCTTTAAGTGCCGTATTCTGATAATTGACAAGAGATTGCTGTAAACGGGCATCCTGGACCCGTACATTATTACTAATCTGACCATAGTTTAAAAAGGGCCATACGATTTGTGGACCAATAGTGTACATTAAGCTGCCTATATCAAATAAATTATCGGATTTCACACCTGTTCCATTGCTGGATTGAGTACGGATTGTCCCCGGAATTGATATTTTCGGATAAAGTTCAGATTTTGCCATACCCACTCTGGCGCACTGTGCAGCCGCAATATGTTCGGCATTTCGAATGTCGGGACGACGATTAAGAAGCGTAACAGGTAAGATTATCGATATCTCCTGAGGTGGATTTGGAATGCCTCTTGAGTTTTTGAGTAATGGTTTGACAGTCCCTACTGGTTGCCCCAAAAGTGTACATAAGGCATTTTGCGATTGGATCAAGTTGATTTCCAGTTGTGGTATCGATGCCCGGGTGCTCTCAAGAAGAGTCGTTGCCTGAGTTACATCAAGTTGTGATCCTGCTCCGTTACGGAGTTTAGATTCAGCGATTCGTTTTCCCTCTTCCTGCAACTGGACATTTTGTTTGGCCAGTTCAATAAGCATCTCAAAAGTACGGATAATTACATAGGTGCGGGCTACTTCAGCCGCAAGAGAAACAAGTGCATTATTGTAATCGGCAGTGGTGGCAAGTAAACTGGCTGCTTGTGCTTTGACATCATTACGGAACTTGCCCCAGAAATCCGCTTCCCATGAAACATCGAATCCAGCCTGGTAAACTACAAAATTTCGATTTATGCCCAGAGCATCAGAGGCGTTTTCACTTAATCCTACTGCGGTTAAGCTGCCTAATGCAGCCTGGGTCTGTGGATACTGTCTTCCGGAAGCAATTGCCAGCTGAGCACGGGCTTCCATAATTTTCAATCCGGTTATTTGAAGGGGCAGATTTTGATTGTAAGCGAGTCCTATTAACCGATTAAGGATTGAATCATTGAATACGGTCCACCAGGAATTGTCGGGGGTCGTTTGATTAATTTTAAAAGTGCTGTCTGCTTCGATCCAGTTCTGGTTAATGGGAATTTTTGGCTTGATAAATTGTGGACCTACAGTACAGCTTACAAGTATTATAGATATAACTAATGAAAAGATAATAACGATCGTAAGCTGAATTGGAATTTTAAAATTTGGATTTCGATTCGTGCTCACGTTGTTATTCTCCTTAATCGTATCCAAAAATTATTCCAGGATGAATCACACTGAAATGGAAGCGAATCGGATTTATAATGGTTGTTGTTTTTGTGTTATGGTAAATAAACGGTAATTTGCTCAGAAATAATGAATCAAAAATCAGGCCATGAATCGGCGTGCATAAAAAGCAATAATTGGTTAGTATGAAATCGTGAATTAAAACGTCCTGGTTCAATTATGCATTTTATTCTCTTTTTACACTTTTTTTACCCATTATTTAGTTTAATGATAAGCAGAAGAAAGCATTATCAGCCAGAAGCGGGTTAAAAAACGTACAGGGTATAAAGGATTGTGTTAAGAGGAATGGAAAAAAATAGTAAAAATATATTTAATAAATTTTCATTAGTTAAATTTTCCCGGGTAAAAATCATCCTTTTACTAATATTTGGCTGTTGCAGCATTTAGAGCAATCCTGAGAGGTATAACGGCTGAATATCCAGCCATTATACTTCATCCTCAATCAGGAAAGTGGAAAGTTGAACTCTTCAGCCCAGTCGAAATCAGCAAGATCTTCGTACCACTTTGGCCAATGGGCGCACCAGGCTGGTGTGGTTACATTCTTAACACGGTCAACACCAGGGTGATATGGTTTAATATCAATCACTGGCGATTCGTTTTCTGCATCAAAATAGTAGAGTTCTACAATTCCCTTTTTTATATCGATGCTCTTTACCGGACAAACGGAAAGACCGATCGGGTTGGGACGGTAATCGGAGCGTGTTGCGAAAATTCCCACAATATCCGGTGCTTTCTTATATGGTTTATCGCAGGTAACTGTTTTTCTAAGCTCCGGTGTATCGTGCAAGTGAAGCCAGAAAAGTATTTCTACATGTGAGAACCCCTCAAGTGCAATAAGTGCATCCCTGTATTCCGGTTTAATCTCGATAGCCCAGGTGGAATTTGTTGCATGCACATTTCCCAGACTGAGAAGTTTGAACTCCTGATTGTTCATATAGCATCCTCCAGAAATTGAATTTTGTGATTTTTCTGTTATGATAATAAAAATAGCAGTTATTAATGAAGTGATGCTTTACCGTGCTTGCTATTGATTTAACTAATATTGCTAATTTTCAGCTCTGAGTGATATTTTTAGCGGCTTTTACAGGAATGCAGATATCTACAGTTACTTTTTGGTCATTTTCCTGTTGATCTTGTCGTATGAACCGCTCGAAAGAAAATCTGTCATCAGCCTGAAAACCGCTCAAGGGAAGCCAGATTCCGTACATCCATCCCCAGGCTGAAGGATAATCCTGAGCTCCAAGATGGAAGCGGCAAACGGCGTATTTCCCACCGGACAGCTGTATTTTTCCTACATCTCCGGTTGGTTGTATCTTTTCATCAATACTGATACAGACGCTGACGCGTAATTTTTCTTCCATGGTTATTTCCGGATCGTCATGGCAGAGTGTCAAAAATACTGTATCAGGATTTTTAAATAACTCATGTGGAGCTGCCCAGGCGGCTAATCTATTCCAGAGCCTGGCAAAGAGTGGTGTATCACCTTTGTAAGGTCCGGTATACCGGATATAGGCTACGTGCCAGGGCGGTAGGTTAACTATCTCAACCGATCGTTGATAACCGTCACCTCTTATATGGTATGTTAAAGTGTCCTTCTGTTGCTCGATCTTAATGTCTATTTTATCATGATCTTCATCTGGTAAACAAATATATCTCTTTTGTGATATATTTTGTTTGCTGTATTTGAAGCTGGATGCTGATGTACCAAAGTGACGCTTGAATGAATTGGCAAATGAAGCGGATGATGCGAAACCGCACCGCAGCCCGATCTCGGTTATGGTCATGAATGTGTTGCCATGAAGCAGCGCTGCAGCTTTTTCAAGCCTTAATCTTTGAATACATTCTGAAAGCCGCTCGCCGGTTACTGATTGAAAAATACGGTGAAAATGGAACTTGGAAAAACAGGCAATGTATGATAATGTTTCCAGGGTAAGATTTTCATCAAGATGCGCTTCGATGTAATCTATTACCCGATTTATACGCTGAAGGTAATCAGCTCTGATATTCTTTGTCGTTTGAAAATTTTCATCCATATCGTGAAAAATAACATATTTTTGGGGTTGGGTGTTGGGTTAAGGGGAAAAGCCCTCCAATCGCTCCAGCCAGGTCCATAGCTGCCGCTTTCCTATACTGAAGTAACCTCATGTGATCATCAGAATCGACCATTCCTTTAGTACTGTTTTTTTATCCAGTATTCCGGTATTTTCGAACTGCTGTATCAGCAAAAGTTATCCAGCAAAAGCAACTTCAGATTCTAAAATAGAAAATGTCTTTGAATATTTTGATACTCTTACCAAAACAGAGCAGCAGGAGCTGAGTAAGCGAAACGATTACAGTTTGTTGTAAACAGAAACCATGCCGAAAAAACCATAAACTGGCTCTTCATGGATTGTAACTTTTTTATCATCCGAAGAATGAAATCTGATTATATTGCATTGAAGTATGAGATAGAAAATATTAATCATCAGTTTTATTACCGCTATATTATGATAATGGTAGAAAAAAAATATAAAAATCCGGTTCGAACAATGGGCATAAAAGCAGGAATCCGGATTTGATATAGGTATTTATGATGTTTAGCTTCCGTAAAATCCCGATCTTTTATTTTACGATGCTGATTTTTTCTGATGCAACATATTCCGGAAATTGATATACAAAGATATACTCTCCGTTACTGAAATTTATCCGGAATGTATTATTAGTAGCCTGAATCTGCCATTCTCTCACTTTTTTTCCATTAAGAGTATAGATTATCATTTTACCCTTACAATTGGAGTAGAATTTCAAAAGTGAACTTGTATTTAAAATTTTATTTATATCAGCAGGTTTTATCGGACTTTTTTTTTACTCATTGCTGAAGAAGACTTGTAAATCTTTTTTCCTATAATAAATTCGAACGCTGAATCACCATCAAAATCCCCGGTAATTACATTGGAGGTATTTCCTGTTTCCTGTATAAGATAGGTATTTTTCTTAAAAGAATAAACACTAATCATATTAAATAATAATGAAATGTTTCCCGATCCTGATCCAGGATCACGATAGCTCCGAGAATAATTTATTTCCCAGCTGAGAAAGAGTTCTTCTGAACCATCTCCATCAAAATCACCAATATTTTGAATTCTATCCGGTGTCAAATCGCTAATTTTAGTATCTGAGGGGCGCGAATACTTAATATCTCTTAAACCGTTTTCAAAACTATTTATACTATCTTCTTGAATCGTAGCATTTAAAAAGGAAATAAAAGATGTTGGAATGGGAATAACCGATTGGGCAAAAACAGAACTAAATAAGAATGGAATAAATACAAAATATCTCATAATACCCGTAAAACAGTAAGAAGATAAACTGATATTAGTCTATACCATGTAGATAGTATACATAAAAGTTCACATATTGTCAAATGTCCCTTGTCGGCATCCCGGTAGCAATTTTTGTCACCCGCAACCTTCATTCAATTCAATGTTTATCCATGTTTTACAAAAGTTTATGAACCTTGAATAATCTTGAATCGCTTCGATATAGCGCTGTTCAGGCTTTTCAGTAAACCTGCCTCTGATTTCCCCTTCATGTAAATCTTGGGTTAAAAGGTCCTGTTTCGATTAAGCATTTTTTTTCTTTTTTTACGCTTTTTTTACCCATTATTTAGTTTATGGATAGCCAGAATCGGTTAAAAAGCTTACCATGTATAAAGGATTATTCTAAAGGGAGATAGGCTCAGGCTTATTGGAGATAATAAACGCATAAGACAATCTGGCTAAGTTTAAATTAGTTAAAAAAGGAGCTGATTTCATGATACGATCTTTAATGATTAAAACTGCTTTTGTTATATATATCATAAGCGTAGCTTTATGCAGTGCAATGGATTATTATGTATCCAGTTCTGAGGGAAATGATACCAACTCGGGAACATTGCAAAATGAGCCTGTAAAGTCGATATCAAAAGTGAATAGTCTATTACTGAACCCGGGTGACCGAGTGTTGTTTAAGAGCGGAGATGTATGGCATGGGGAGATGCTTGAGTTGAAAAGGTCCGGTGTTGCTGGATCACCGATCATTATAGGTTGTTATCCTGAAGGTGCAACAGTGTATCCTGTTATCAGTGGTTCGGTAGCGATCAGTGGGTGGACCCTGTACTCTGGAAACATCTACATGGCAAAGTTGAATGCTGGAGATAACACAGGAAAATTTCCTTTTGGTGTCAATCAGCTGTTCCGCAATGGTAATCGATTAACTTGTGCACGTTGGCCCAATATCGGAGAGGTTAATGGTGGATATTCAACTATTGATGGCTTCCCGTCAGGCAACACAATTACTGATGAACAACTGCCGTCAGGTAACTGGATTGGTGGATCAGTGCACGTACGCGGTATGAACTGGTATATTGAAAATCGGACAATTACCGCTTCATCTGGAGCAAACCTCACTCTTAATGAAGGTATCGAATGCGAGCAAAATCCAAATGCTGATTGCAGTGGATGGGGATATTTTATCAATAATGCTCTA
>DATAMG010000076.1:0-6326 GCA_036260705.1 Chitinispirillaceae bacterium
CGAAGGTGGTCGCAGGTAAGCCGGTAGTTTGCAGTGACGAGCACAGGTGATGATTCATCAGGATTGCCGATGGAATAGATTCCTGGTTTAACAATATAGCTCATCCTGAATTTATTGCTCATACGGCACAGGATATCTCCACGTTTATCTATTGATGGAAGTGCAGATATGGAACCCTTACACACGGAGCTTTCATCGCATCCACAGGTTGGCGTTTGTGATGAAGGACTGCAGCAGGAAGATGGTTTTGAAGTCATTAGTCTCCTCTCAGCTTTTTAGCTTTTTTCCCGATACGGTTTCTACACAAAATTTCCGGACTTTGTTTAAGAATTTTTACAAGGCTGTTAGAATCTTCGATGATTTTCTCGTCTTGCGATAATGAATTAAAAACCCATTCAAGTATAGTAAGGACTTTTTCATCTAAGTCCGCAGTATCAGACAGTCGATAATAAATCCATTTTTCTTCTTTTCTGCTTTTAACAAGCCCGGCATGCTTCAGCACAGCTATATGTTTTGAAACCGTTGATGGGGCAAGATCAAGCAGCTCTATTATTCGGCAAACACAAAGCTCGCTTTTACGGAGTGCAAAAAGTGTCCGGATACGATTGCTGTCAGATAAAGCTTTTACGATGTTTATTATTTTGTCCATTGTAATTTTGTATTTCCTCGCAGATGATTTTCACAATTATCTTACGGACAGCAGGAACTGTGTTGCTACAGGAATGTGACGCATTTTATAGATATTGTGAATTTTCTGACATAGTGAATCCTTTTTTGTTGTTTTTATATTTCGCCACACATCGAAATATAATATAATTAGCAAAATAGTTCAATAATTTAATGATAAAACGCATTTTGCCAAGTCTGCTGTCCACATAGCTAATACGTATCCTGAAAAAAAATGACCGCATCATACGAGTATGGCAGCCAAGGGAAAACGCTTGTATAAACATTACTTATTTTATAATTGATCAAATCGATAGGAAAACTTATATTTCAACATGAACACGAAATAAACGGGCGAAATAAACCAAATCATGAAATGCGTACCGCTTGTCTGAGGTCTTTTTTAACATTTTTTTTCTGGAAAGGTATATCATGAAATCCTGGTTCGTGCTTAAAGATAGATGCCAAATATTCATGCAGTCCTGTAAAGAACCTTGATTTTATTCCCAGGCTTAGAGCTTTCATATGGAAGTTCAATGACACAAATGTGATCGATACAAAGACACTTGTACGTCCAAACTTATCATTCAGGTAAAATTCTGATTTTGGATTGAAATCCGGAGGCATGTTGAATTGGCGACTAATCTTCAATCGACTTGTAAGAACATTGATAATGAAAACATTACCCCAGATGACAATAACCATTCGACAATACTTTCGATAACAGATCTTCATAAGGAGTTCCGAATAGGCAAAAAACAAGTTCAGGTGCTTGTTTCTATTGATCTGAAAATTTTTAAAGGGGAATTCGTCTGTATAATTGGTGGGAGTGGGTGTGGCAAAAGCACACTCCTCAGGATTATTGCTGGACTTGATATCAAATACAGCGGTTTTGTCTTGATAAATGGTCGAATAGTCAGGGGCCCCGGGGTTGACCGTGGCCTCGTATTTCAGGAGCATCGCTTATTTCCATGGCTTAATGTTGAACAAAATATTGCATTCGGGATACGTAAACAGCATGCGGAAAAATATCAAACTGTTAAAGATCATATAAACCTGGTTGGACTGCAAGGTTTTGAGAAGTTATTTCCCCATCAACTTTCTGGTGGGATGGCGCAACGTACTGCAATTGCAAGGGCAATTGTAAACAAGCCGGAGATTCTATTGATGGACGAGCCTTTCGGTGCTCTGGATGCATTTACTAAAATTCAGATGCACGAAGAGATAAAACGAATCAGGTCAGTGGAAAAAACAACTGTGATCCTTGTAACTCATGACATGGATGAGGCAATATTTCTGGCAGACCGTGTTGTTGTCATGTCCAATAGGCCAGGGAAGATACGCAAAGTTTATAGTATCGATTTGCCAGATCACCGGGATCGCCATAGTCCAGCCTTCG
Source organism: Chitinispirillaceae bacterium (assembly GCA_036260705.1). Taxonomy (GTDB): domain Bacteria; phylum Fibrobacterota; class Chitinivibrionia; order Chitinivibrionales; family Chitinispirillaceae; genus JAAYPC01. The sequence continues at coordinate 2,066 of DATAMG010000076.1, forward strand.
TCGAGTACCGAAGACTGATATTTAATGAATTCTTTGCAGGTAAGAAGGAAATACAAGATTATGCACTATAACACAAAAAACACTGATAAAGAAAATGGGTGGATCAGACTTAAGGTGATCAAAACAGCAAAAAAACTGGGAGCATCGCTTATCGGATTTGCGCCTGTGTCTCGTGGGGATGATTTTAAAGAGGTTCCAGAAGATTATAGACCGAAAAATGTGTGGTCTGGTACTGAGACGGTTGTGGTTCTGGTGTGTCGATATTTTTGCCGATTATCGAAAGTACGTCTTCTATTAACTATTAAAAGCAGCATAATACTGCCAACCAGCTTCTTGATCAAGCAGTCTATCGACTTGCTGTTTTTAAGCGTAGAACCGAAGTTTTCCAGGAATTTTAAATGAAATCATTAATGGGGTTGATTGTTCCTGCTGTTCTGATTGTAGTTTGGGAGATCCTGTCAGCGGTTGGTTATTTTCCACCGAACTGGCTTCCAGCGCCATCGATAGTCTTTTTGAATGTAATTGAGATGGCCAAAAAAGGGGAATTAGCCGGACATGTAGGAATAACAGTGTATCGCGTTTTTAGTGGATTTAGCATAGGAGTTGCGGCAGCAACATTGTTGGGATCGCTTACCGGTTGTTCGCGGTATTTTCGCCAACTGGTCGATCCTCTTCTGCAGGCACTGCGTAATATACCGTCAATGGCATGGGTGCCGCTGTTTTTATTGTGGCTTGGAATTCAGGAAGCATCAAAAATAACTCTGATTGCGGTTGGTGTATTTTTTCCAGTCTACCTCAACCTGATGAGTGGTATCAGGCATCTTGATGAAAAACTTATTGAAGCGGGAAAGATGTTTGGCCTCAAGGGTGTTGAGCTTGTACGAAGGGTGGTGCTTCCTGCAACATTGCCTTCATACATCACCGGTCTTCGTAGTGGCCTTGGGCTTGGATGGATGTTTGTTGTCGCAGCAGAGCTGATGGGAGCAAGCAAGGGGTTGGGTTTTCTTATGAATGACGGACAGATGACTGGGCGACCATCCATTATTATTGCCAGCATTGTTCTTTTTGCAGTATGCGGCAAAATAAGCGATATGATAATTGAGTATACTGGAAGGCGTTTTTTAAAATATAGGATTGAGGATGCTTGAAATTGAAATCAATAAAAATTCGATTCGCCAATGAGAATGATGTTGAATCCATTACAGAAATCTACAACGAGGCAATTACAAATACCACTGCAACCTTTGATACAGAACCTCTTAGTGTCAACAACCGGCTGCAGTGGTTGATAAATAGAGGGAAAGATTTTCCTGTCATTGTCGCTGAAAAATCAGGATTGGTAATAGGTTTTGCCGCGCTGAACCGTTGGTCTGATCGTAAAGCCTACGATATCTCAGCTGAGTTGGCTATTTATGTAAATTCAAATTATCATAGATGCGGTATCGGGTGGGCTTTGAATTCATTCATACTTGATGTTGCTGAAAAAACCAATTTACATACAATTGTTTTGCGTATTACCTCAGAAAATAAGGCAAGCCTTCAATTGGCACGTAATGCAGGGTTTACCGAGGTGGGAATATTACGGTCTTGCGGCATTAAGTTCGGGCGTCTTCTGGATGTCGTTTTTATGCAAAAGATAATTAAACAACCATTATGAGGTAATATTTCAAATGGTTTATAGAATAAGTAAAGACAGTCAAAAAGGAAAACCTGTTTTCAGGATATCTCATCGGTGCTTATGGAACAACATCAAATGCGCAAAACGACACTCTTTTTCAGGGAAATAGGATTTTTTCTCAGAAATTCCTTCGGATCACTGATCTCTGCGGAATTTCTAACTCTATTGATCCCGCTTTTATTATTATGGGAACTGCTTCCAAAAACAGGTATCGTATCTTCGGCTCTGGTGCCACCACTTAGTGAGATAGCTTCGGCGCTGCTTGATCTTTTTTCAAAAAAAAAACCTTCTGGTTCATTTGCTGGAAAGTCTTGGCCGTTTTTTACTTGGATTGTTTCTGGCGATCATTACTGGTGTCCCATTGGGAATTTTAATGGGCTGGAATCTATTTATCCGTAAACATATCCTGCCCCTTTTCCAACTTCTGGCCCCAGTACCGCCCCCCGCATGGGTTCCAATTACTATTATCCTGTTTGGAGTCGGGTTATCGATGAAGCTGTTTTTGATCTTTTTAGGAGCTTTCTATCCGATTCTTTTTAACACTTATCAAGCTGTAAAGGATACAGAACCACGTTATCTGTCATCTGCACGAAGTCTGGGGGCCAGTGAGCTGACTCTTATTCTAAATGTCTATTTCTGGCATTCACTGGGAGCGATTATCATGAGTATAAAAACGGGTGTAGCCATGGGGCTTGTAATGCTGGTCATTGCAGAAATGCATGGCGGAAGAAGCGGTATCGGCTATTTGCTCATGGAATCAAAGGAATTTTTTCAAATTCCACATATGATTGTCTGCATGATCATTCTTGGCGTTATCGGCTGGTTTCTCATTGAAGTACTAAACTATATAGAACTCAAGCTGGCACTCTGGAAAGTGGCACGCTCATGATTGAAGCACGTAAAATAAGTAAAATTTATTCGGTAGTCAATCAGCACGGAATTGCCGAGAAAATTACAGCAGTTCAGTCAGTTTCATTAACTGTTCAAGATGGCAGGATTGTCTCACTTCTTGGACCATCAGGTTGCGGAAAGTCAACATTACTTGAAATCCTTGCTGGACTTCAGATTCCAACCGAAGGTGAGGTTTTTATTGATGGTGTCCGTGTTCTTGAACCGCTTCCCTCCAGTCGAAGGGAAATAGAGCTTTACCGGAGAAAATACCGCTTTCTTTCTCCGCTTGCCAACCGACTTATCCGCAATACACTAAAATATGATATAGCCGTAATATTTCAGGATTATGCGATCTTCCCGTGGATGACTGTTCTTAAAAACGTTGTCTTCGCGCTAAAAATGAGAGGTGTTGACCGGCACGAGCGTAAGGATAAAGCCATCGAATACCTTAAACGGGTCGATCTTTCGAGTGACTTGAATAAGTACCCATCGCAATTGTCAGGTGGAATGAGGCAACGGCTGGCGTTGGCCCGTGCATTGGCTGTTGAACCGAAAATTATTCTCATGGACGAGCCTTTTGCAGCAGTTGATACTCTGACTCGTGAACGTCTTCAGGATGATTTACTTGGTTTGTGGAAAATGACAAAGGTTACAATTATTCTGGTTACCCACGATATATCGGAAGCACTCTATTTATCTGATGAAGTGTTTGTTTTTTCTTCTAATCCAGGAACAATTCAAAACCACTTCCTTATCGATGAACTTCATCGGCGAAGGCGTAATTCGCCGCAATTGCATGATTTGGAGCAGAAATTAATTAAAATCTGTAAATATAATCATCGTTCATGAATGCAAGTTTATCATTTGAGCGGTTAACCGAAATCACCCAATGGAAGAATATATACCCATATCACTGGTGCATATGACTTATCCTCACTATAAAAAGGGCGCACCGGCTTTAATCCTAGTCATATACTACAGAAATGATTAAAATCTGATAGTTCATAAAATTTATAAACAATGTTATTTTAATCTTGATAAATCCAGTTGGGTTACTTATATTACTACTGTGTGCACAATCGATGCCTTAATAAACTGAAGAATCTGTGGATATTGAGAGGTTTTGTAAAAACTGCAAAAGTATAGAGGCTTCAAGCCAGAGATTGGTGCTGATTGTAAAAACCAGTGTGATGTTATGGATATCCTCGGAAAGAATATTCTGGTAATGTTAATGACAGCCGTTAAAAATTTAAAATTGTTTGAAGGTTGCAATGAGTTCAAAAAAAATCGATACTGCTTTAAGTGATGTTTCAAAATGGTCAAAAGCAACGCAATGTATACAAGGAGGTTTTACACCAACCGTCGGTGGGCCCAGAATTTTACCGATTTTTCAATCAACTACATATAAATACGAAGATCTTGACCAGGTAGAACGACTATTTGCTCTGAAAGAGTCAGGTTATAAATATACTCGCACAGGAAATCCGACTGTTGCTGCCTTTGAACAGAAAGTTACTGTACTTGAAGGCGGGGTTGGCGCAGTTGCTTTATCATCGGGACAGGCTGCGACATTTATTGCTGTAGCAAACATCTGCTCTGCCGGAGATCATATAGTTTCACCATCAACAACAATACCCCCAAGACTTGTGGCATGACCATCCATATATTTGGTTGCTGAATGAACAACAATGT
>DATAMG010000079.1:0-7334 GCA_036260705.1 Chitinispirillaceae bacterium
AGCTGAAAACCGATACCGGTTTTCAACAGTTTCTCTGATTTGACCTGTTCCTGCGATTGTGCATTCTGAATCGCTAAAACCGATACCATTGCAAAACAGATGAGAGAATTTTTTATAATATGCATGGTACATTCCTTCCGTTTGTCTTTAATTTAATATTTATTTTTGCAATATTAATTATATAATATATATTAAAATGCATTTCATAAAACAATATATTCATCGGAAAATATTGCATCAATGAATGTTGCAAACTGTATCTATATATACTGTTTTATAAATAACTATTACCGGCTAAACGAACCCAATTGTACTGTTCCAAATAAATATTTAAAAGGAGGAATAATGCGAAAATTCAGGGCTTATACATACGCTCTAATGATCGGTGCATTTGTTTTTTTCAATCTTAATTGCGAGAAAACACTGCTCCCTGTTGATTCCAGTAAAAAAATTGAATATGAGCAGGGAAGTACAGAAGCAAGTGTTATAATCAAGCTGTTCGATAATCATTCGATGACTCCGATTGCCGGTGCAACAGTCAGTATAATCGGTGTAGATTCCTCAGTTTCCGACTCTAAAGGAATGGTAATATTTGATTCCATAAAAGTCGGGGATTATCTGGTAAGCTGCAGCAAAACCGGTTATGAAAGTATTTATGACGAACTGAGCCTGACAATAGATTCCAACAGCAACACAGTTCCCATTGTCAATCAATCCAGCGACCACTATTTTCTGGCAAAAAAAGGTGCAGCTGTTAAAGGAAACATTTACTATCAGAAAGATGGCAAGTTTTTCCCGGCAATTGGTGCAAAAATTGAATGCCGGCTCAATAGCCCGTTTTTCCAGATTCCTCTTCGAACAACCAATTCAGTCAATGGCACCTACACATTTACCGATCTTCCCGAATATACCGATTACATTATTACAGTCAGCCCATTCAGTGATGGAGTATACACCTATAAACAGGCAGCTTCGCTTGCATGTATTGGAAAATCGGCCGGAGACACATCACGTGCTGAAGATATTATTCTGGACAAATTCACTGATGGCAAGTTTATCGCTATGAGTAACAATCTTGAGAGTATGACCATATCTGATGCCATTATACTGGATTTCTCTGAGGCAGTGGATACCACTAAGCTTGGAATTGACAGTATCTATGTTTTAATCGTTGAAAGCGCAATCACCAAAAGAATTCTTGTTCAAAAAGATTGGCTCAATTACAATAAACGACTAACAATAAAACCGTTCGATGGTATATGGGATCCAGTAAAAGAATACGTTTTAGTGGTAAAAAAGATTACCAGTGTTACAGGTAAACCACTTGATAATACCAATTACTTCAATCGTCATTTTACACCTATCACATCCGGTGTATTAGGCAATGTCTTGAATCTGTCGGTTTACGATGTACTCAATGATACCAATAAAGTTGATTATAACACCAGTCAGATTGCCCTGGAGTGGTCACCATTGGCAAATGCTTTGACTTATCAGGTTTATCAGAAACAGCCTTCTGATTCCTCATGGATCTTTCTCAAATCGGTTGCCGATACATTTACAACACATATTCCCCTCACAGGAAGTTTCACTCTTGGCAAACGGCTCAAATTCATCGTGCTTGGATTAAACAGCACCAGCATGTCATCATTCAAAACAGCCTCAATTCTTACTGTCAGGGATCAGATCGCCCCGCACATCAAAGCTACAATGCAAAGGTCAGCAAGTCAGTTTAATAACGTGCTCAATAATTCGGCATATTACATTGATATCTCTATTACTTCTGCTTATCTGCCGGAACCGATGGATACCACTAAAAAGCCGGTTCTCAAAGTTAAAGAAGCAAGCTATTTTTATCAACCAACCTTAACTATGAGAGGTGATTCTACTTACAGTGTTTCACCAAATAATTTTGTATGGACCTGGTCGACTCAGCAAACAGGAAATCTGCGATTGTTTGTCGATGCTTACAAAGATGGTTCCTTCGATACACTTAAGGTAGATTTTACTTCTGTAACCGATCTGGCAGGAAACAAATCCGACACCAGTATGGGAGCAGGATACATAAATATCTATCCAGGATTATAGTAAGTATTCTGCGATTTTGTTGAAAAAATTGTTAAAATTAAAGCCCCAGGCGTAAATTGCCGGGGCTTTTTTTATTTCGGATTATTAACCTGACCTATTCAAAAACAAGGCTTTTTCATTTATTCTTATAGTATTAGGAGAATTGTGAAAACAACTGAATTTAAAGAAGATAAAACATCAAAAAAGCCATGGTTCTTATACATTCTGTTATGCAATGATAACTCTCTTTACACCGGAATCACAAACTGTCTTGATAGCCGTATCAAATCTCATCAATCCGGAATTGCGGCACGTTACACCAGAGGACGTTTACCTGTGAAACTTGTTTATGCTGAAAAATGTAATAACCGCAGCGATGCATCCAAACGTGAATGGATAGTAAAAAAAATGTCAAAAAAGCAGAAACTTGAACTTGTAAAAAAGGGATGCAGGGACCTTTTTACCCGGGCCGGGCCCAACCAATTAACCATTACCGGTGTTTGCAAAGCAGGTAATGAATAAATCCTGAAAACCGAATGCCGCCCCCATTGTATATTGGTTCATGAATTTAGAGTTATATCATACGCAGATGTTTTTAGTGGAGAAGTATCGTGGTTAGTTATTTGTATCCTGAGATTAATAGCGAGTGGAGAAGTATTTTAGCCAAGGAGTTTGAAAAGCCTTATTATTCACAAATTTTTAAACAGATTGCTCATGAAGAACTGAGCTGGCCGGTCTACCCACCGAAGAATTTAATTTTCAATGCTTTTAATAAAACTTCTTTTTCAAAGGTGTCGGTAGTAATTATAGGACAGGATCCATATCATGGACCGGGTCAGGCACATGGCTTATGCTTTTCTGTTCCAGAAGGCATCCGCAAACCACCTTCGTTAGTAAATATTTTCAAAGAAATTCATGCGGATCTTGGGTTGGCAGTTCCTACCCATGGCAATCTTGAAAAGTGGACCGCGCAGGGGGTTTTTCTACTCAATGCAACCCTTACTGTCAGGGAAAATAAAGCCGGATCACATCAGAAATTCGGGTGGGAAACCTTTACAAATCAGGTTATACAATTACTGTCTGAGAAAAAAAGTGGATTGATATTTCTTTTATGGGGAAATTTTGCACAAGCAAAAAGCGTATTCATAGATCAATCCAGACACCACATTTTGACAGCTGCGCATCCATCACCGTTCTCTGCTCATAACGGCTTTTTTGGCTGCCGCCATTTTTCAAAAACAAATGATCTGCTTGTAAAAATGGGGAAAAAAGCGATTGACTGGTCCATATAGGGAAATGAATACCTGCTGTAAGCCCTGTTTGAGATTTGCGGGTAGTTCGGGGTACTTTGCCCTATTAATTCATACTAAAATATGGTATACTAATAAAACAGAGATAACTTGTACTTTCAAAAAACAGAGATCACATGAAATTTAATGATTACAATATATCAAAAGAGATAAAACACAATCTGGCACAAGCTGGTTTCATACGGCCGACAGATATTCAGTTTAAATCGATTCCTTCGATTATGAAGGGAGAAGATGTACTAGCGATTGCACAAACAGGTACAGGTAAAACCGCTGCATTTGCAATTCCGCTTATAGACAAGCTTCACAGTTATAAAATGAGCAGACGTTCCAATGGGATTTCCTGCCTGGTTATGGTACCTACCCGTGAGCTGGCCCGCCAGATAGGAGATGTTTTCAATTCTATCGCAAAAGGGACCCGCACTAAAGTTTTCTGCCTCTATGGTGGTGTCGAACAGGATGCACAGGTTAAAAGACTTCAGGATGGGATTGATATTCTCATTGCGACACCGGGTCGTATGTTTGATCTCATAAATCAGGGATATATCTCATTAAATAATATAAATGTACTTGTTCTTGATGAAGCAGATCAAATGCTGGATCTGGGTTTTATCGATGATATAAAATATGTGAAAAAAATGCTGGTTAGAAGACACCAGACACTTTTCTTTTCAGCAACTATCAACAGAGAAATCAAAAAACTTGCATTTGCTATGGTCAATAGTAATGCGATAAGAATTCAGATCTCTCCGGAAGACCCGGTTTCCAGAAATGTTACTCATTATGTGATGTTTGTAGAGTTGGATGATAAAAGATTTTTTCTACAAAAGTTTATAAAAGATAACAAGGAAAGCAAAATACTGGTATTTGTACGAACCCGTGTACGTGCACAAAGAGTATTTGACTTCCTTAAAAATGCTGGTATCGATTCTCTTACTATTCACGGTGAAAAAGATCAGCAAGAGCGCAATGCAGTTCTGCTTGATTTTAAAAACGGAACATGCCCTATACTTATAGCAACCGATTTAACTGCTCGAGGAATAGACATACCCGATATCAATTATGTTATTAACTATGATCTTCCGGAAAAAGAGGAAAATTATGTACATCGTGTAGGACGGACCGGCAGAGGTGTTAAAAAAGGGTCTGCAATTTCCTACTGCAGCAGCGGCGAGAAAGAAATTCTGGAAAAGATTCAGCAATTTCTTAATAAGAAAATTGAAGAAATAAAGGTAAGCAAGAAAGAGTATGCACATACTTTGGAGAAACCCAAAGAACAAAGCTTACAGGAACTGATTGATGAACACGAAGCTTGGAAAAAAGGAAGAAAAAAGAAAAAGAACATCTTCTTATGAAAACGATCGGTGTATTCCTGTGCTGGCCCTTTTTTTTCTTGAATCGTTATGAGAATCCAGACAGTCGCAAAAACTATAAGCATTGCCCGGAATAACATCATGAGCCAGCCTTCCCCATCACATATGACCAACCTGCATTTTTTATCTCACATTCTTAACCTAAATTCGAGCATGTCGCAACCGTAAGGCATTTGAGATTACAGAAACAGAACTGAAGCTCATAGCTGCAGCTGCGATAATAGGACTCAATAGAATTCCGAAAAATGGATAAAGAACTCCTGCTGCGATTGGGACTCCTATCGTGTTATAGACGAATGCAAAAAAAAGATTTTGCCTGATGTTTCCCATAGTGGCTCTGCTTAATTTAATAGCCCTAACTATTGAACGCAGATCACCCTTTATTAAGGTTACACCTGCACTTTCCATGGCCACATCAGTCCCGGTTCCCATCGCAATCCCAACCTGAGCTTGTGCAAGTGCAGGCGCATCATTGATTCCATCACCAGCCATAGCAACGATGCGTCCTTCATCTTGAAGTTCCTTGATTTTTTCAGCTTTCTGATTTGGTAAAACACCAGAAATGATCTGATCTATTTTTAACTTTTTGCCAACAGCTTCTGCTGTAACCTTCGTATCTCCTGTAAGCATGACGATATCTATATGCTCGTAGTGAAGTTGATCAATTGCTTCAGGGGTAGAACTTTTAATCGGATCTGCTACCCCTATCATACCTTCGAGTTTATTGTCAATCGCCACAAACATCACTGTTTGACCTTCAGCACGAAGCTCATCAGCTTTTTTTTCAGCTGAAGTTATCTGAATTCCAGATTCGGATATTAATGATGCATTGCCAGTTATTACCTTATTGTTGTCAACTATTCCCTGCACTCCCTTGCCAGTTATAGATTTGAATTGGGATGTATTTGAGATGGGAACGCTTTGTTCTTTTGCCGATTCGATTATTGCTGATGAAAGCGGATGTTCACTGGGACGCTCAATACTCGCGGCAAAATGAAGCAGATCCTTTTGTGACCGATTGTTCAACGAAACCACAGATACCACCTCAGGCTTACCTAATGTCAATGTTCCTGTTTTATCCACAACAAGAGCATTTATACTTCTAAGTACTTCTATTGCTTCAGCATTCTTGAAAAGTACTCCAACTGAAGCCCCTTTTCCAGTAGCCACCATTATTGACATTGGAGTAGCCAGTCCCAATGCACATGGGCAGGCGATAATCAGTACTGCCACAGCATTTACAATTGCATATGCCAGTGAAGGTGCCGGCCCCCAGATAGCCCAGACTATGAAGGTAAGAATGGCTATTGTAACAACCGCAGGGACAAAATAACCCGAAACTTTATCTGCTAATTTCTGTATAGGGGCTCGACTTCTCTGAGCCTCTGCAACCATGTTGACGATTTGAGAAAGTAGCATATCTGAACCGACCCGTTGAGCTTCCATTATAAACGAACCAGTTCCGTTCACAGTAGCCCCGATTACTTTATCACCGGTTTGATGCTTAACTGGAATAGGTTCGCCAGTCATCATAGATTCATCCACCAAACTGCTCCCATCGATTAAAATCCCATCGACCGGAACCTTCTCTCCGGGACGAACACGCAGGTGATCACCCACGTGTACCTGATCAAGAGCAATATCTTTTTCTTCACCACTTGTAAATATCTTACGTGCGGTTTTCGGTGCTAAACCAAGAAGAGCCTTGATTGCAGCACCTGTCCTGCTGCGTGCTCGCAACTCCAGAACCTGCCCTAATAATACAAGTGACGTAATCACAGCTGCAGCCTCAAAATAAACTGCAACATTACCATGCGTGTCACGAAATGCCGGTGGAAAAATCTGCGGGAGAATAGTTGCGATCAGACTATATACATATGCTACTCCGACACCAAGTGCAATCAGAGTAAACATATTAAGGCTTCTACTTATCAATGAATGCCAGCCTCGAACGAAAAATGGCCATCCTCCCCACAATACAACCGGCGAAGCCAGCAGAAGCTCTATCCATTTCTGGTATGAAGGACTAACTACTGCCATTCCCGGGCTTCCTGAGAAAACATGCGCCATAGCGATGAATAGTAGTGGTACCGTGAGTATCATACTAACCCAGAATCTGATCTGCATATAATGCAACTCAGGATTCTCTTCCTGCTTAAGTAATGCCGTTTTGGGTTCGAGTGCCATGCCGCAAATTGGACAGCTTCCTGGCTCTGAACGAATTATCTCAGGATGCATTGGGCAGGTCCACTCGGTTTTTGCACCGGTTGGTAAAGGTCTGACTGGTTCCAAGACCATTCCACATTTGAAACAATCACCTGGTGTTGAATTTCGAATTTCAGGATGCATTGGACAGCAATATTTAATGGACGTACTCTGCGGGCTTTGTGCTACCGGTTTATTAAGATAGATTTCCGGATTCTGTTTAAACCTGTCCATACAAACCTGACTGCAGAACAGGTATTTATTTCCCTTGTACGAATAATTGAAAGGAGTGTCTGGTTTAACCTCCATTCCGCATACGATATCGTGAATAGTATGTCTTTTATGTTCCATAGAATACCTCCGGGCGTTTTTTTTGATT
>DATAMG010000098.1:0-11126 GCA_036260705.1 Chitinispirillaceae bacterium
GATATAATTGCCAATTATATTGCAGTTTACCACATCATTTGCCATATTAATGCCATCGCTGCCACTATGCTTAATAATATTATCAAGGAAACCGCTTACAATGGTATTCATCTGGGTTGGGGATGGTGTAATTTTTTTAAATCAAATACTTGTAAAAACAACACTATAAGTAATAACCGGATAATAAATGTTTTGAGAAGGCTTCATGATAGTGGTGCGATCTATACAATAGGTCAGATGCCCGGTACAAATATAAATCAGAATTATGTTCGTGGAATTCCGGCAGCGACATCAGGACCGACCTATGGTTTGCATAATGATGAGGGGACAGCCTACGTAATTGAAAATGACAATATACTTGACATAGATCCTGAAATCAAATACACGATTAACTGTGAAGATTATGGTCAGAAACATGATTTGACTATTCTGCGGACCTATGCTACAGTGAACAAGATGGGCAAAAATCCACCTGATAGTAAAATCGATGTGCCTGTTGTGGTTTCAGATAATGTCTGGCCTCTGGCTCAGTACACTATTTGTGTTAATTCAGGAATTCAGGATACATATCGTAAAATTATTCCCGACGGTTTGATTTCCAGACAAAATTATGTATTTCCGGCCAGTTGTGCTGCGACTGCCGGAGCTGTTATACCTGTTCGCAGTAGCGGGGATTCTTCCAATTCGATATGGTTTGCGCCTTCCGGAACAAGCAGTTTTATTGAGCAACCCTCAATGACCAAAGCCACCGGGATATCAACATCGATTAGTGCGCCATCCAAAAACGGGATTTATAAATTATTTATTGTCAATTCAGTTGGAGCTATACTTGGTGAATCCTCGGCTCAATTGAGAGTTAGCGGGGGGGCGTCATCTAAGATCGAAGCAGAAGACTTCAGTGACAAGTCTGGAATAGAGACAGAAGATTGTTCGGAAGGTGGACTGGATGTAGGGTACATTGAAGATGGGGATCAGACAGTTTACGACAATGTTAATTTTGGCAGCAACGGCTCTTCTATTTGTTCTTTCAGAGTTGGCTGTAACAGTGATGGTGGTAAAATCGAGATAAGAATTGATAGTTCAAATGGCACTTTAATTGGAACATGCCCGATATCATCAACCGGTGGATGGCAGACCTATAAAACCGAAACTTGCGCAATCACCAGAGTAACCGGAATTCACAAACTTTATTTAAAATTTACCGGTGGAGCCGGTTACCTGTTTAATATCAACTGGTTTGAGTTTAGTGATGGTGCAACTGCAACTGTCGCAAATACAGGAATACGCAGTGTCAATAGTTTTAAAACCGCACGATTTGCCGGAAAATTAATTATTTACCAGTATGGAACCGCTACTAATTACAGTTTATTGATGTTCAACCTGAACGGGCGTCTTCTCAGAAGATACAGTAATATCATTGGAAAAGTTGAAATTCCGATCAGATCTAAAGGAATTTATTTATTGGTACTCAATTGTAATGGACAAATCAAAAAAGAAACTGTTAACTGTTTTTGAGCATGAAATAAATTTGATAACACTTTTCAAAAAATTTGGAATAGCTCTTTCTGATAAGTGAAAGGAAAAAGAATGAAAATCAACCAGAAAACAATATGTCAGATGGTATTTTTTACCGCAATTGTGACATTGAATTTTCATGTCAGTTATTCAGAAAATTCGATTGCAGAATACTGGCAGGAGCAATACCTGGAGCTGAATCAGAAGATAAATGAGAAAATGGCATTAAAGAAAAGTGCTGTTGATGATAATATTATACTTGATTCGAATGCACTTATTCTGACAACAGATAGAACGCCTTCTGATGTTTTGTACCGTCGTACAAATGCATTGATTCAGGATCTTAAGAGTAAGGTAAGCTCATCCAAATATAGAATGTATCAACGGATGATAGACTGCCTCAAACCGCAGATGGCTTCAGGAGCCCTTTACAAGACTTCGGCTCAGAGTGATTTGAATCGATTTGCCAAATTGAGTGCTCTCAATCGAGTTGCAGCATTAGACAACCCGTTAATTGATTTTGATGATATACTTTTTATTGGCTATGTTTTTCCAAGCAATGAAAAGCACATGTGCGATCAATACAATCCCTGGAATATCAATATGGGTGGGGGGTTATACATTTTAAAAGGAATAAAGACCAATAATCCCACACTGGTAGATGTATTAAAAAATTCTAAGTGTACAAACGGATCCTTTAAAGGCTCAAACCTGGCTGGTGGAGCATTTCTTTCTCCCGATCTCTCCTATGATGGTAAAACGATACTGTTTGCCTGGTCTCCTTCCACAGACAGGTGCTATCATATATTTAAAGTAAATATTGACGGGACAGGGCTGACTCAAATTACCGATGGCGTTTCATTGGAAAGAAACTTTTTACAGAATTCAAACCACAATGACTTTGATCCAATATGGCTTCCTAACGGTCGTATCGTTTTTATTTCTGATCGCAGAGGCGGATATGGACGATGTCATACTAAAGGTAAACCGACATTTACTTTACATTCAATGAAAGAAGATGGAACCGATATAATTCCTCTCAGTTATCATGAAACAAATGAATGGCATCCCAGTGTGGATAACAGCGGAAAGATAGTATACACGCGCTGGGATTATGTAGATAGAGATGACTGTATTGCACATCATTTATGGACTTGTTACCCTGATGGCCGGGACCCCAGATCTTATCATGGTAATTATCCCTTGCCACTTCAGACAATCACCGGCTCTAATTTTCCAGATGGAAGATATTTCAGGCCTAATGCTGAATTTAATATTCGTGCTATACCAAATTCACAAAAGTATATAGCGACATCAGGGCCTCACCATAATTACGCTTTTGGGGATCTTGTTTTAATTGATCCGACAATCGAGGATGATGGTAAATTATCCCAGATTAAAAGACTTACTAACTCACTAAATGGTTGGCCCGACGACATAGGTGCGTACGGTACCGCCTGGCCGCTAAGTGAAGATTATTATCTTTGCAATAAAGATAAAACCATAATTTTGCGTGATAAGTTTGGTAATGAACAACTCGTTTATTCAAGTAATTCATGGAAGCCGATTGATCCGATACCGGTGAAAGCCAGGACCATCCCTCCGGCAATTGCTACCGCAACATGGCAGGGAGAACGTCAAAATTCCAGTGACCATTACCGTGCAACACTAAAAGTAAGTGATGTTTATCAAGGTGATATACCTCTTCCCGCTGGTGTCAAAGTATCTGCTATGAGAATTGTTCAGGTATTTCCAAAAGAGACTATGCTTATAAATGAGCCACGAAACGGCTATCCGGCAGAAGCGTTGATCAGGATGTCACTTGGAACAGTACCAGTTGAGTCTGACGGAAGTGTATATTGTGAAGCTCCAGTAGGGAAAATTATATACTTTCAATTATTGGATGAAAATGGGTTTGCAATTCAGTCTATGCGTTCTGCAACATATGTCCATCAAGGTGAACAGATGGCTTGTACTGGATGTCATGAAAATAAATGGAAAGCAACACCGGTATCGGGAAATAGAATAGCTTTTAAAAGAGAGCCATCAAAACTTAAACCGGATGCCGGAGGGGTGGAACCGGCAAATTTTGCACGTCTGGTTAAACCAGTGTTTGACAATAAATGCAAATCATGTCATACGCAAAGAAAAAAAGGGCCTGAGATGTCATTTGGAAGTTTGAAGAACTATGCATTCTATTTTTGTGGTGATGGAAATCCATATTTAAATGGCGATATCAGGACTCCTATCAGAGGTGGATCCAGAACGACACCTGGAAAATTTGGTGCTTCATTTGCCCCACTGAAAAAATATATCGATGGCGGGCATAACGAGGCTATTTTGACCGATGATGAATATAAAAGAGTAGCCCTATGGCTTGACCTAAATTCAATGGAACTGGGAGCTGAATATAATGTGAACGAACAGAGAAGTGGTAAACTTGTCTGGCCCCGTATTGATATCGATGTCAATAATCCTCAGGGAATCGAGTCTGCCAGGCCGCTCTATGGTATAACTAATGTAATAAATACGATCAAAAATGATCCCTTCAGGGTAACCAGAAACGGTTCGATTTTTACTGTTTTAAATCCGGGAATGGCACTTGACAAAGTCGCTATATACGATCTTTCCGGTAGATGTGTCTGTAAAATTAATATCGGTAAAGCTGTTAATTCGTTTTCATTTGACTTGAATAAAACTTTAATTTCAAAAGGCACATACATTCTGAATACTTCTTTGTCAGAAATAAGTAATGTTCACAATCCTGCAAAAATTGTTATTCATTGAGGTTGAGGATAGTTACTGGAAGGCATAGTAAGACTTGGCTTCAAACTAACATTCTGGTATAGTTTATAAGGAGAAAAAATGAATCTTTCTGTGAACTGGAAATGTATTCTTTTATTCCTCATTGTTTTAAGACCTGTTTTCAGTGCGACACCGGTGAAAAGAATGGATCTTTTTGATAATTCCGGAAACAGCCTTATGTTTGTTGTATTTGAATATGATCTTAATGGCAATAATACAGGACGCACTATCTATGCTGCAGACAGCACTTTTCTGAGAAAGACTACTTTTACAAATAGTGAATCAGGGGAACGCATCAGAGAGCAATCATTAAACTTCAATGATGATACAATCGGATATACCAAGTTTACGATACAAAACAACAGGCCTGCTATAGATGCTTTTGACCAATTCGGATTAAACCAGCTTGGTACACCTGTCAGTTATGCTGAAAACGGTGAAAATACTTATGATATATATCAAAACGGCCTTGTTTGTTACAAAATGAAATATGATTACTCTACCGATGGAGAGCTTGATAGAGTTGATATTCTCGACAAAAATAGTCAGATGCTCTATTATGCAACCTTTACTTCAACGGTAAAAACCTATAATCATAATAAAAACAGAAGAGCTGAATCGCAGATACACTTATCTGCAGACTGGTGCCGGATTTCTATTCAATTAAAAAAAGAATCATCACTGAAAGTGTGCTTATATAATTTATCTGGTCAACTTGTATCAGTTCCGTTCTCAAAAATGCAGATATCCGGTCAACAGATGTTTCAGTTTAGAATTGGTGGCGAAAACTCAAAAAAGTTGGCAAGAGGCCTCTATATTTTACGTCTTTTTATCGATGGTCAGGAAGTTGGCACTCCTCATAAATATTTTGCTGCATGGGGAGGTGTTAAATGAAAAAATATTTAATCGTAACCATAATAACATTATTATCGTTTGAGCAGATTTTTTCTTCCGATGATCCGGTAGATATCGCTCCTCCAAGTCTTATATTTGAATTGCTTGCACTAAATGGAGATTTAGAAACGATGCAGAAACCAAAGTATCTGTCTCCGTCTGCGATGGCTGTATCACCTGATAAAAGTATCATATACATTTGTGAACAGACTGCCAAACAGGTGGATCTGTATTCTGTATCGGCAAATAAAGTAACTGCATCTTTTAAAATGCCAAATGAGCCTACAGGAGTAGCGGTTTCCTCTGATGGATCATATATTTATGTAACCTGTGCTTCGGAACGCTGGCCTAACGGGATGGTATGTGTGGTAAAATCATCCACTGGGGCTATTGAAAAAAGGATTCCGGTTGGACACATGGCTCGTTCACCGGTGCTCGGTTCTGATGACAAAATGCTTTTCGTGTGTAACTGGCTTGAGAATACTTTATCGTTTATCGATGTCGCATCGGGTATTGAAATCAAACGGGTTCCTGCGATTAAAGAACCTTATTCTACGGCTTTATCCACTGATGATAAATTTCTTCTGGTGGCAAATATGATACCGGACGGTATCGCAACCGATACAACAATGGCATGCAAAGTATGCTTTGTAAATACTTCAACCGGTAAAATTGACAAGACAATTAAACTTCCCAATGGAAGTCACTCCACTATGAATGTGTGTCTCTCTCCAGATGGAAAATTTGCATTTATTCCACATCTGATTGGCCGGGTTAATCTTCCTGCAACTACATTGGAACAGGGCTGGGTCCATTCAAATAATCTTGCAATAATCGATATGGAAAATCAGCTGCTTTATAACGATATTGAACTGGACGATAGTCAATACGGGTACGCTAATCCATGGAATGTTGCCTGCACAGATGATTCCAAATGGCTTTGTGTTGCTCATGGAGGGTATGATATTGTCACTATTATCGATTTACCTGCGATGCTTAAAAAACTTGAAGGTAAAGCAGATGTTTCTCATGAATTTACTTTCATAAAAGATATAAAGAAAACTGTGACTTCTCAGGTCCTTAGCCCCCGCAGTATAGTAACCATCGGTTCGAATGCTTATTTTACAGGATATTTTTCTCATTCTATTATTGTCGTAGATGTGAGTGCCACTGATCTGAAACCTGCTAAATACAATCTGGCACCGGAAAAAACGTTAACATCAGAAAGAAAAGGTGAAAGTTACTTTTATGATGCAGATCTTTGCGTAGGCAACTGGCAATCATGTCACTCGTGTCATCCATTTACCAGGCCGGACGGGCTCAACTGGATTCTATCTGATTCATATTTGAATTCACCTAAAAATGCTAAAAGTATGTTGTTAACATTTCAAACGCCCCCGACAAACTGGGCCTGCAAACGTGACAATGCCTTTGAATCTGTGCGTTCTGGTATAAAACTGGAATTAAAGATTGAACCAAATGCTGAGAAAAGCACTGCTATTGATACATTCCTAATGCGACTTAAACCGGTCCCAAGTCCCCAACTTGTAAAAGGGAAACTGAGTGAATCGGCAAGAAAAGGCAAGGAAATTTATTACAACAAACAGAAGGCAGATTGTATCTACTGTCATCCTGCCCCCCTTTTCACCCATCTAAAGAAAGCCAATGCCGGAGTGATTGACAATGGTGATCCAACTCTGGACTGGGATACTCCCTCGATTATAGAATCCTGGCGTACCGGTCCTTATAATCACATAGGCAGTCACGAGACAATAGAAGAAGTAATATTGCAGACAGGTCATTCAAATAATGTACACAAGCTTTCAAAGGAAGAATTTGATAATCTGGTTCAATATGTACTTTCATTATAAAACCTGTGGCAGAAGAAGGGCTAATGACAATTAATTTCAAATTTATAGAAATGCTTGTAATTTTTGCTTCGTTACTGGTACTAGCCGGAGAAGAGAAACCATGGCCAAAAATTTCTGGCTGGGGATGGCTGACAATGGGGCAGGTGGTAAATACCGAACCAAATAAACACGCTCTTTACCCTGAATTCGATAATAAATGGTTAACTGATCTACAGGCTGGAATAAAAGTCAGCGCTTCAGTAACTTCAAGAAGTACTTGCCAAATACATCTGATGACTTCGCTTCAATTTCCGGTGGTTACAGTCACTGCCGGAGCAGATAATTCGGAACCACTTCAGAAGTCATTCTCTGTTTCTTTACTTGATGCTTCAATACGGACTAACTGGAGGATAGGCGACAAAGATACAATTTTGACTGAATTCGGATATTTTCCTGTAAAGTACAATCCTGAAGCCATGAATCTTGGTGAATATCTTTTCAGAAGTAATACGTATCCGGGCTTACTTGTCAGCGGATTTGAAATCGCCGATAAAGTTAAAATGGCCGGAATACACTCTGGCTATATTAAACATGCCTCGGCAGGAGATTTTAAACTCAACCTTTATCTGAATACAGAAACAGAAAGTTATCCCACATTTGATCTCTCCCTTTCCTACATAATTGGATATTCAACTCCAAAATCAGTTTTAGACGTGTCTGCAGGTATATCACATCATCATCTGGTTGCTTTTGATGAAAAAAGAATCACCCCCGGAAAAAGCGATGCGTACAATACAATAGCTACATCATTTGTCGATTCCACAACAGGTGATACCACAGATTACACGTTCAGAGGAACCAAATTAGCTGCCAGGGCTACCTTTAATGTAAAAAAAATCTTTGAATGGAAAATATTCGGAGATAATGATCTGAAACTTTATGCAGAGATGGCAATCTTAGGATTGAGAGACTATCCTGGCTGGTATAGCAATTTAAAAGAAAGAATTCCAATTATGTTTGGATTTAATATCCCGACATTTAAGCTGCTTGATGTGCTTGCTATGGAGTTGGAATATTATCCCAATCCTTACCAGAATGCATTTCATTTTATTTGGAAATCAAATTCTCCGGTACCTTATTTCGGTTTAAACACAGGAATCAATTACTATTCTGATTGGGAAAAGAAAAATGATGATGATTGGAAATGGTCTGTTTACGCTTCTAAAAAGATCAAATGTGTCCGCATAAGTGGACAGATTGCCAGTGATCATTCATCAAAATCCTCATACCTACCTGCAGGTAAGAAATTATACAATGAAATAGTCCCCAGAACTAAAGACTGGTATTACATGTTGCGATGCGGATTCTACTTTTAATCAATGTTAAAAACAACTGATCAGAAAATGAATTATGATGCGCAGCCTGCTTTAATATTAAAGAATTCAGTTTAAATTTCCCAAACACATCCGCACTCCTTCGATACGAGCTTCGGGAGACTCCGATCTACTCAGGATGAGCGGCGGCAATTTCTTATTCTTTTTTAATGCAACTTACGCTCATACTGAATATCCGCAGTTCTTACGAAGGATAGTCGAAGTATGAGCTTATTTTTTTTGAGAGTATGAGTGGCTTTTTTTATTCAATTTTGAGCAGTAACCAAACCCATGGTTCATTTATAGCAGATGAACCATGGATTTAGACTTAAGTCAAATTTATGGAAAATTTGCCGACTTTACTTCCCAGGCATTGTCAGTGCAATATTTACATCCAGAGCCAACCAAAACACCCTTTCCTGTAGCTCCTTCATCACCTTTTAGCCACCAGTTCAGCCAGGCCAGATTGATTTTAGTGAAATCACCACCGTTCTTATTGGACAAATCACCTCCATGGCCAATGTTCTTGCTGAACCACATAATCGGAATGCCAAGAGCGCTTATGTTTTGATAATCCCTGCCACCGTTCTCATAAGCCATATCAGAAGATCCACCTTCAACCATCAGCACTGGTGTATGTACAGTTTTATAGAAAGCCTGATTAGCAGCAAACAGCCCACTGCTGGTGAGTCCCCAGGTGGTAATCCGTTTATCGCCAGCTGTACCCTCTGCCATTAATCCTCCACAGGAAAACCCGTTAGTTGCGATTTTTGTTGTATCCAGGCTTTGATAGTAAGGACTGCAGGGCTTTTTATTTTGAGCTATTGCCCAGGTAATATATGCAAGCAGAGGTTTACCCATTGATACTGGGTCTGATGTGTTCATTGAGCGGGAACCAGAACCATCCGGTGTACCATCAGCGATAACAAAGTATCCATGGGATGCGATCTCTGCCATAGCTGCTGAGTTTGATTTTCCATTCTGTGAGCATCCACCCTCTCCCCAGGCAAAGATGGGGTATTTTTCATCTCCTCCCAGGTCTGTTGGTCTATAGATAGTCCCCTCCTTGATTCCAGGATCGGAATTTGTTTCTACAGTCACTTTATGCGTTCCACTGCCTGAAACCGTCATATTAACGGTTTTAGATGGGGTACATTCCCCAACATCTTCGTTTTCAAGGACAATGTCTATCTTTTCCTCAAATGAAGAGACCGGTACAATTTTTGTTTTGTATCCCAAAGCTGAAGCTTGCAGTGAATCGACAGCTGCCTGTATTTTTGATAACAATCTTTGGCCTGGCAATGTTACCTCCGCTGCAGAAACATTACAACCATTAATTTGAGGAATATAGCTGAAACATTCTGTATGTCGATCGATGGAGATTCTAACCAGAACCATATTTTGGGCAGATGGGAGCTTTTTCATTTTGAACTGGTATGCTCCGGCTGATACATGGTTGTCAAGGAATTTGTTCAGCAGTTTCCCATTCATATTAAAGAATTCAACGGATAGCTGAGCCGGTTTTGTCAGATGTACTGAGATGATACCGTTTTTCATAGATATTGACTTCTTAATTGAATGAATAGTCATGTCACTCACTCCGGATACTGTAGCAATGAGTGAGTAGGCACCCGATGCATCGGTAGTATCTTTTATCTGCTTGGACTTAAGGCTGACGATGGCACCATAAATTGCTTTTCCGCTCTGGTTTGTCACTTTCCCGCTTAAAGCAATGTTTTGTGCATGTAAACTTACTCCGGTCAACAATACCAGAAAAAGAACTGTCCAGCGTATCATATGGAACCTCCTTTACTGTAAAAAATTCTGTATTTAATCGCTTTTGCGACAGATTACGTGGATAAAATGTAAATTGCCAGATTACCTCTTTTTATGTTTATTTGGTAGGTACAATTTATGCTATCTTGGGCCTGTTGCGTAATTTGAGGTATACAGTTGCGGGAAAGCAGATTGTAATCATTTCCAAAATTCGTGATGATTGATAGGCCTCTGATGACCAGATAGTACCATTTGCTGGAAAAGGAAAATTTTACTACGTTAAATTCATTACTAAATTTGACATAGCCATGACCTGCTTCATTATTTGGCAGACTCTTAGATGAGCAGATTCTTTTACTGTATTGCTCACTGTGATTGCACTCTGTTTTAAGAACCCTAAGATGGTAGTTTGTGCTTGTAATGATTGCATCAACGGAGAATAGGCAGCGTGAAAAAACCTTCACCAGCCTTTTTTTCCAGTCATAAAAACCCTGGAGAAGTTCACGCCAATGGAAGGATTTGAAAATACTGCTACTCTGCTTTGATGAATGAGTCATGTGTGATAATATATACAAAAAATGGTAACAAAATGTTATGTTTTTTACCAGCAATCGTCTTCGACAACGATCAGGGACGACATTTAAGCAAATGAGAAAGGCAAACCTAATAACCTTTGTTGGTGGACTGATGTCGCGAAATTGTTTAATTCAATGCAATAGCTCGGTTTTTTCAGATCGACGAAATAATTTTTTAAGGAGATCCTTTTTGGAATAAAACTTTATTTCTGTTGTATTTAACTGGTTCTGGAATTGAAAAATAAAATATACAAAAAATTAGGTAACATTTTATATAAAGAACTGATTGCTTTAAAGTATTAAAACGGGTATGGTAAAATTGTATTATTTAGCAGACA
>DATAMG010000106.1:0-2892 GCA_036260705.1 Chitinispirillaceae bacterium
GCATATACCCAATATCATTTGTTAGTTTTACCGGATTTCTTTCATTTACTCCATCTTCGATTTTTATAATTTCACCATCAAATGGTGCATATATCTCACTTCCCCATCCATAGCATTTTTCAAGAGGAACACCTTTAATCAAATAAGATAGAACTGTTGAATTGTAAAACTTATCGAATCTACTGTTTTCATCTATACCTACAAAATCATATGCATAGGTTTCACCATATCTGTCAATACCATGACTGGGTATTTTCTTACCCGGAGTATTCGGGGTTATACAAGTTCCTCGTACTGGCAAATCAACCTTAATTGTTTTTTCCATAGATGTATTAACCCTTTTCCGACAACTTCCATTTAGTACGATTAGATTTTTATGTAAAGTGCTTTGTGTTATTAGATATGTAAAATATAAGAGGGGGGATTTATCTGGTGCAGAATGGAACCGCAGAGTATTTCCGCTTCAAGGTTTCAATCCCCATTGTTCTTTCAGGGTATACTCTTTAAACCTAGCTGTACTCGTCAGGGGTATAGGCCTGCAACAATAATAGCAATACATAAATCAAAAGAATCGGTATTTTATCATCGCGCGATTACGATTGTAGACCCTTTATCCACAACCCCGTCTGAATTTATGGCTTTCCATAAAACAATTCCGCTGTTTACAAGTTTTCTGATCGATTGATTTTTTTTAAGATTGATTTTACCCAGCCGAACCCCGCGTCCATCAAACAACAGCACACTGCAGTCTTGTGTACTTGTTAATTCAAGGCCTCCTCTGCCTGACACTATCTTAACAGGAGATTTCTTACGTATAGAACTTAACCCTATATTTTTCTTGTCATGTTTTATTGTTATCGGATGTTTCTTATCCCAATATGTAAAAAGCCAGCCTTCTTCTGAACGTGCAACCATGCCATGTTCAATTGAACCTGCACACTCTAATCCGCTTGCCGATGAAAGTCCCGGCTCACGGTTCCAGGTGAGTCCATTATCACCAGACCATACGCCAGAGCGATTCTCACCAAGTATGCGGCCATCCGGTAAAACTTCCAGATCATATCGCGATTTGTCAAGTTCAACAGTTGTCCATGTAAGAGCAGTATCTCTTGATACAAAAAATTGATTGTATGATCTTGACAATGCAACAATTACACCACCTCCAGTACGGATGGTTTTTACTGAATCAGCCGGGGAATTACGCTGTTCCCAGCTTTTCCCTCCATCACTGGAGATAAATAACTTCAGAACATTTCCCATTTTTACAGATAACAACAGTTTGTCACCTATTGGGAGGAGGCTTTGTTGTAAATCCAGATCTATACCCGGTTCTGTTCCTGGAAATTTAGGTTCGACAATCCAGTTTATTCCGCCATCGGTACTTCGCCACCATCCGCCATTGGCAGGCTCACCGGTTTTATCGCCGCTTGTAAAAAAAGATGTGGGTTTACCCCAAAGTAAGAGGTCATCAGATGAAACAGCCTGAAGTTTAAATGGATATCCGATTGAATCCGCCCCGCCAAGAATCAGAGCAGAGTCGAGTGTCCCATTATTATACAAATAATAAATCATTTTATGATTATTGATCAGAACAACAGTTCCATCACTTAAGAAATCAAAATCTATTACTATTTGACCGATTGACACATCAGTATTCCATGCGTATCCGTCGTTACTTCTAAAAAGTGTAGTAGTTGATTGATCGCGTGTTACCCTTGTCGCAACAAAACCACTTACCGGATGCCACTTGACATCACCAATGCGCGCATTTTCCCCAAGATCCTGCACGACAGTCCACCCGTAGGTTGAAGTATCTTCAAACGGGTATTCCGCTACACCGGTAATCCAGTTGAGTGCTGAATCGAGAGTGGTTCCATAAAGCGTGCAATGATCTCCAGACTTAAAAAAGTCGCTCCGGACATTGAGTTTATATCCGTAATTGAAAACATCAAAACCAAGCCATGATGATTCGTAAAGAAAGTCACCTTTGGTAGCACCAATCCAGACCCTCCAGTCTCTTTTCAGGCGAAGCAGATCTAGCCCGCGATCAAGCCCTGCCCAGCATCCGCAATTTCCAATTACTCCACCCGCCAGACTGTCTGAATAATGACGCAGAAAATCATCGAGAAAACATGTTCCTTGTGAAGCACCATCAAGATATATTTTTCTTTTATCAATATTAACATTTCCATCAAGATTAGAAAGGAGAAGCCTGCGAACAGCCGGCCCGTCAAGATCTGAACGCCATGATCTTACAGCCGCGTCTCCTGACCGAAGAGTATCCGGTGACATAATTACAACTGGAACAAGATTCCTGACAAACGCCATTGTCTGTATATTGTAAATCTGTTTTTCAAAATTGGTGTCATTCAATGATTTATAAGATGCGTTGCCATGAAAATATACAAGAACTCCGGCAGGTATTTTTGAATCGTATCCGGAAGGGAGATCATAGGCATAATTAAACTTCCGGCCATTTTCGGCAATAAAAATTTTCTTAACTATTTCTGCACTCGCGTGTTCTGATGATAAAAACAGTACTATTAAAGCAGAAAAAAATAATGTATAAATCAAATTAATTCTGAATGTCTGCCATATTTTGGTTTTAGGATACATCGTAATTACTTTCAAAAAAGTTTAAAATTTCACCTCTTCAAAAAATATACAATTAGCCGTAACAGGTTGATAGAAAATTGTTAGACAACCGCAAAAATCATGGCGCACCAGTCTTTTCTATTTATAATTTATCCGAATTAATTCGGGTAATAATAAATGATTTCCCATAATTTCCTTTTCCGGATGTCTCCGACGGCCCCCTTTCTTTCCAGGGCCAAAGAAAGGGGGGAAAGAACGCCCTGGGAGCCCCAAACTGGCTTTCCATTCGCACTTTAG
>DATAMG010000114.1:0-30142 GCA_036260705.1 Chitinispirillaceae bacterium
GAGATCATTCTTTAAAAAATCAGAATGAGCATTTCCTTAATAATTCTTATGAACTTGATGATGCACCGGATTTTGAGCGTTTCTTTTTTATTTATTCCAACCATGAAATAAATGTTTCTTCTATCCTTGATGCAGCCAAAAAAATGGCAAAAAGCGACACTGCAATTAACGGCAACATTATTTTGCCTCCCGGAATAAACCAAATGTCTTTAATTTTTAAAAAGAAGGTAATATGGTAACAAGATACTACTTTACTTTAGCGTTTTTATTACTGATGACCACGGGTCAACTATTTGCAATTGAAACACAGCCTGCAGAAAACGTACTTTACAGAAGCGCACTAATCGTCGGCTCAAACACCGGGGCAGCAAACCGGGAGCAGCTTCGCTATGCGGTAAAAGATGCACAATCATTTGCAGAAGTCATTCAGAATCTTGGCGGAGTCACCAAAACTTCCTGTATTCTGCTGGAGAATCCGGATGCGCTTCAACTCAAAAAAGCTATTGACCAACTTAGTAATACAACTGAAAAGAGTAGTACAACACGTATCAGAAAAGAGGTCCTGTTCTATTACTCAGGTCATGCAGATGAAAGAGGATTTCTTTTGGGAAATGAGGTCTTTGATTATTCCACTTTAAAAGCAAAATTAAACAGTATAGAGGCAGATGTGCGGATAGCAATAGTCGATGCTTGTGCATCAGGCAATCTTACCAGAGAAAAGGGTGGCATTGCGCGTCCTCCGTTTCTATTTGACGCTTCTACACAGATGAAAGGACATGCATATCTGACTTCATCATCACAGAATGAATCTGCAATGGAATCAGACAGAATTAAAGGTTCTTTTTTTACAAATTCTCTGGTTTCCGCTCTCAGAGGAGGAGCTGACTTCAACACCGATGGCAAAATTACCCTTAATGAGGCATATCAATTTACTTTCAACGAAACTTTAAAGAAAACCGAAAAGACAATCACCGGCCCACAACACGCCGGATATGATATACGGCTGAAAGGCTCCGGCGATCTGGTTATGACTGATCTGCGTGCCGGAAACTCCGGAATTGCCATAACAGAATCGTTAACTGGTAACTTTTATATCCGTGATGATGCCGGTACCTTGGTTGTGGAAGTTAATAAACAACATTTAAAACCAATGATGATAGGGTTGGAAGCAGGCAGTTATGAAATAACCCTTGAGAGAGATAACAATGTTTTCACTGCTTCTTTAGATCTCAATGATAACAGTTATACTACGATTTCAGAAAATAATTTTACAAAGGTTAACAGATCTGAATCCAGAAGTCGTGGGAATTCCATTTTTAAGCAGGACACAGTTTCCTACCATAATATTCCGGTGGTAGTTTCATTTTTTCCATCTTTGAGAACATCAGGTATATCTTCAAAAACCAACACAGAATTTCTTCTGGGTATTCTGGGAGGTGGCAGTGATAAAGTTTCCGGTGCGGCCATTTCTTCTATAGTTAATATTATACAGGATCAATCAATCGGTCTGGAAATAAGTGGTATCGCAAACCTGATCAGAGGCCCTTCCAGAGGAGCTGATATTACAGGCATTGTTAATTTGATTGAAGATGGAAAAGGAGTTCAAATCAGTGGAATCAGTAATATAAGTAAAAATTATACAGGCAGTCAGATAAGTGGAATTAACAATATTAGTAAAGGAATAACTGGAATCCAAATCTCTGGCCTGAGTAATAATGCAAACGGAATACTCAATGGTGGTCAAATAAGTTCAATAGCCAATTTCTCTAAATCCTGCAAAGGAACTCAGATTGGGGGAATAGCCAACTTCTGCGGTAATACATTTAAAGGTCTGCAAATAACAGGAATAGGTAATTTAATAAAAGACTCCTCTGATGCAGTACAGATTGGAGGGGTCTTCAATTATTCTAAATCAAATTCAGGAATCCAGATAAGCGGAATTTCAAATCTTACCGGTGGGATGCAGACAACAGTTCAGATTTCAGGTGGCGCCAATATTTCAACTGATACTTTTATCGGAGCGCAGATTGGTACCATCAACTACACCGGTTATGCTAAAGGTGTTCAGCTCGGGGTCTGTAACATCCAAAAAAGCGGGACAGGCCTTCAGATTGGGGTTTTCAACTATTCCCAGGACAGTGAAGGTACACTAATAGGATTAATATCATTAGTTAAGAAGTATCCACCGCACGCACAGTTGTGGGTAGATGAGCTTGGTTTTCTGAATGCAGCAATCCGCACCGGAAACAAACACAGTTTTTCATTTTTGGGTCTTTGTGCAAAGAAAGAAAACCGCGATGTTTTGTTGGCACCGGTTTGTGGATTTGGCTTCAGAAAGACTTTAACTCCTTCATTTATAGGAATAGATTTTATTTGCAAAACTCTAATGAGAGCTCCAGATTGGAACGATGGTGTTGCCAATATGTCCTCAGTAAGATTGACCAGTGGATATCGTTTCAAGAATCATTTTACCCTTTGGGGTGGGCCTACATTTAATACCTATTCTCATGATAGACATTTCCATCTCGATGTTCCGTCATGGAGTTTTCACAGAAAAGATTTTAATATGTGGCCGGGTTTTGTAATCGGAGCAGATTTTTAAACTTTGGCTCATTTACTGTTCAAAATTGAACCAGAAAGACAAGCACGACCTGCTTTTAAAATACAATACAGCTGTTTAGTTCAAATTTACCAGGGATCAGGTATTAGTGGTCCCCCTTCAGTATTTACTTTCCAAAAATACTCACACATTACCCTAATTTTTTCCAACCATGAAATTGCGGCTTTATCAGTTTTGGGTAATTCACGAATTTTTCAGGTCGTATATTCTTAAAAATCAGTTGTACTTTCAAATGTTTAGGTATAACATGCTGATTTTGTTTAAAAAAGAAACTAATTGCACTGAGCACCTGACATACACATGTTGAATACAAATTCCTCTTTTTAATAAAACGATCTAAAATTATCTGCAATTATCCGTTTTTCAAGCAAGGTCCATTAATTATTTTCTGCAGATTGGTTAATATTCCAAGCATAAACTTCACTTTTATTAGTTTCAGCCCTGACAGGAGGTTATTTTGTTTATCAGAAAAGTTTTATTGTCAGTTATTACGCTAATTGCAGTATTCTCTTCAGTCTCAGCTTATGATACCAAAGGTAAATTTGGAATGGGTATTAGAATATGGGGTACACCGATTCTGCTTTTCTCTGACATGAAAATCGGTTTATCAAACGTAGTTGGTTTGGAACCATCTGTTGGTTTCCATCAATTAAAGCTTAAGCAAAGCGTAGACGAGATAGTAGATGATGAAATGGATTATATAGAAACCGAGATTGAGACCAAATATAATGTTTTCATGATATCCAATATGTTTGAATTCAAAATAATCCGTAAAGAGAGATCAAATTTTCTGTTAAAAACTGGAGTGGGTTTCTGGAGAGCAACGCTTAATGAAGAATATGAATATGAGGATGATTATGATGATGATATCAGCGACTCATTCTGGAACCTTCAGGTAAAAGCAGGTTTCGGTATCGAGCACTTTTTTACCGATCATTTCGGTGTATATGCAGGGTTTCTCAATGCCTGGGGAATCTTTGGCTCGGATAATTCCATTTATGATAGTGTAACAATGCTTAGTCTTGGAAATCAGTTTGCAGAACTGTCCTTCAACTGGTACCTGAAATAAAGTATTATTATAATAGTTATGAAAACAATTTGTGATTCCGCATCTTTTGGAATCACAAATTACAATCATAAGCCTGTAATTTTTCCAATCTGATAAACTATTGTAGCAGCAGCCCATGCTAAAAGCAGTTGATAGCTTACCGAGAAAACAGACCACTTCCAGTTCTTAAGTTCTTTTACAGCTGTGATCAAGGCTACCACGCAGGGAATATACAGAAGAACAAAAAGCATAAAAGCAAAAGCAGAAAGCGGAGTAAAATTCTGCTTAAGTGCATCCCTCAATCCCTCACTCTTATCATTTTCATCATCTCCCACGGCATACAGAACACCCATCGAACCTACGACTACCTCTTTAGCGACAAACCCGGTAACCAGTGAAACAGCTCCGCGCCAATCAGATCCGAAAGGTTTTACTATGGGTTCGAGAAACTTTCCAATACGACCAATATAAGTCTGCTCCATGACAGCCGCATGCTTCTGTAATTGAATCTTCCTGATATTTTGATTTTTCTCTTCCTGGGATACCGTATGAAGCATCTTTACAGTTTCGATTTTCTGCTCATATTGTTTCTCGATTTGCGGAGCCTTGGGATAAGCACCCAGCCACCACAGGATTATTGAGAACAGAAGCACCACCCCTCCCATTTTTTTCAGATAGTGTTCGGTTTTATACCACATGTGAATAAGAATGCTCTGAAAAGTTGGCAGCCGATAAGGGGGAAGTTCCATTACGAAAGGATATTCCTCTTCTTTCTGAAAAAGAGTATGTTTGAAAACAAAACCCATCAATATGAATGCACCAAACCCAAAAACAACCTGAAAAAGGAACACCACATTGGCTGCATGATCCGGAAAGAATGCGCCTGCAAAGAGCACAAAAACCGGCAATCGTGCCGAACATGAGACCAGTGGAGTAAGCAGAATCGTTTTTATCCTGTCTTTTTTTGACTCCAGTGTACGCGCGGCCATTATTGCCGGTACAGAGCATCCTAATCCCATGATCATAGGGATAAAGCTCTTACCATGTAAACCTATACGATGCATGAGTTTATCTGTTATAAATGCAGCCCTGGCCATATAACCGGTATCTTCCATGATGGATATACCAAGAAAAAGAATCAGAATATTGGGAAGAAAAACTATTACCCCTCCTACCCCTGCAATAATACCATCAGCTACCAGATCTCTAAGTACACCCTGGGGTAAAGAATTTGAGGTCAACCCATGAAACCATCCAAACATCGAGTCAATCCATCCCATAGGATATTCTCCCAATCTGAATGTTGCCTGAAATAAAACCCACATGAAAACGATGAAAATCGGGTAAGCCCAAAAACGGTGCGTTACAACCGTATCAATCATATCAGAAATCTCAACCCGGTTTGGTTTGGTCTGTTTAACAGTTTCTTTTACAGCTCCGGCAATAAAACCATACCTGGATTCTGTAATAAAACTCTCAGGAGAATCACCCAGAATTTTGGTCAGGTTCTGAATCTGTTGATCACGATAAGCAAGTATCTGTTTTCCCTGAGGTAAAGCTTTGACAAACGATTCAATTATCCTGTCCTGCTCAAAGAGCTGAAGAACAAGCCATCTGCTGTTATACTTTATATTTTCTATTTGGTTTACATGGGATTTAAGCTGAATGATTGCTGATTCAAGTTCATCGGGAAGCTTGACTGAGAAATCAGTGGAAAAACTGCATTTTTCGCCGCCCTGTTTGATTGCAGCTTCAAGCAGGTCCGCAACCCCCTCCCCTGTTCTGGCATTGGTAGTTACTATAGTCAAGCCAAGTAACCTGCTCAGTAAACTTATATCTATATACAATCCTTTATCTTTAACCTCATCCCACATGTTCAAGGCCAAAATTGGACGTACACCCAGTTCCATCAATTGAACGGCCAGGTACAGATGACGATCCAGGTTAGTCCCATCGATTACATCAACCACCACATCCGGTTTCTCATCAACAATAAAATTGCGGGCCACCAGCTCCTCCATTGAACATGTGCACAAAGAATATGTACCGGGAAGATCAATAACAGTGACCTGCTCTTTACCAAAACGTGCGATACCTTCTTTGACCTCCACAGTCACCCCACTCCAGTTTCCCACTTTCTGTGTTGCACCCGTCAGCCGGTTAAACAATGAGGTCTTACCCGAATTAGGATTACCGGTAAGCGCTATTTTCAAGCTCATTTCATTATCCCTTCAGAATCACATAGTAACATTCTGATTCGCTTTTCTTCATAAATTCTTAATAGCAAATGACAATTCATGACTTTGCAGAAATTTCAAAAAGAATAGTAATTGATCATTTACACCGAATTCCAGTTAGATCTTTCTAACTCATTAATAAAAATTTTTCAGACCCGTTTTACCATAATCAAGGAAGCCTCTTCACGGCGCAAAGATAAATGAAAATTCCTTACCTTGATTTCGATTGGATCATCAAGTGGAGCAGCCCTCTCCACCAGAATCTGCTGCCCATGAGTCACACCCATTTCGCGCAATCGCTTTTTAAGCTCACCGGAGCCCAGGACTCGCTCTATTATACCATGTTCACCCGGTTTAAGTGCGTTCAAATCATAAAGCGGATCTTTTTGATCGTCAACCACTTTGCTTATTGTCAATGACTTATAACCGCAGTCATCTTTGCAGCCAATCTCCTTTTCAAACTGCGAAATGGCCATTTTAATTTTTTCCGATAGAGATTTATCACTGTTTATTGTTTTCATAAGAGCAGTCATTTTTTTGCACACTTCAGCAGTCATCCCATGCTCCATCCCACAGGCCGCTTTGTCAGCATCCTGCTCAGACATACTCAAAAGATTTGTAAAAAAATCCGAGAGAATATGATGCTTTTTATCTACACAGCGCGCAGCATTCATACCATCATCAGTAAGAGTAACATAGGAGCGAGCCTGATAATTAATCAGCCCTTTATCTGCTAAAGAACGAAGTGCAATGGTTACTGATGACCTTTTCACATTTAATTTATCGGCAATCTCCATGGAACGGGCTACTTTATTAAAAAGAGAGATCTGATAGATCGCTTCCAGATAGTCTTCAAGAGTTGGAGATAGAGAGGTATTACTCATTTTTCTATTAGCCCCTTAGAATTGAGTTTGAATCTTCTAACAAAATACTTTAATTCGTAGAAAATATCAAGAAATACAGTTTAGCTCAGCATGAATCCGGGAGAATTGAAACCTGTTACTCTTTTATTATACTATCTATGTAGCGAGCTCTCCATTTATGGAAAAAGTGATCAAATATCCTAATCTTGATCGGGATTTATGATTTATTTCTGATTGGCATATGTTTCTTATTTCGCAATTACTCAGCTCCCTATAAAAAACATCAAATCGGGAAATTATATATAATCAGAAATAAATAATCAGAGCTAATCAGATATAATTATCTAATCAGATAGAAAACATGAGACAGTGCAAATTCTTTTTCTTGATTCCTGGTTTTCGTTTAGAATTTTTTTCCGATTATTTCTGATTAATTCTTATTTTTTCCTATTAGATATTTTACCTAATTTGATTAATAGCTGAGTAGTAACCTTATTTCTATCTTTTAAGTGCCTTTCCCTTCATAATAATGGCTACAATCCATTTAATCTGGCGAATGTACCATTTCATCCGTCTCAACCTGCTTTCGTTGTTTGTAACAGTAAACTGTTTCAATTCAGTATAATAATCGGGGTTGACCTCAAATTTCGAAGAACTTTTACCCAACGGCTCTGCAGGTAAAAGTGAGGTCGTTGCTTGAGGTGACATACGAACCGGACTTCGGCAGGTTAGAATATTTCCGGCCTTTTCATGAGCAGCATAGGTAAACAGGCCATCACGCGCATTCAGTTCATTTGCCAGAATCGATTTCATGTTCACATAAGGTGCCATCTGTATCGTATTGCCTGTTATGTCAAATTTTAACAGCTTAGATTTCCAGAATGAGAAAGGGTGTTTTCGAAACAGGACTTTAAGATCGGCTATATTTACCATATTTTTATCGCTTTGATTTTCATCAAAAAGTTTTGCGAGTGTGGAAACGGCATTTTCTTTGACTGACAGGCAGAAAATGGTGTCCCTGGCACGATAGAATCCTGATGGATTAACATCTGCAGTATTGCTCTGAGGGGTTACGAGCCTATCCATTTGAAGATATATTGCAGAAGGGGATAAGCTTGTGGAAACATGGTTACCGCCGTTTCCCTGTAATTTTTGAAAGAAAGATAATGCAACTGCGAGGGAACTGATAATACCGGTACTCATGTCAATAAAAGGCATCTGAAGGAACTGGGGTGTTGTATGCGCACTGTAGGTATGTAAAATACCGCTTGCGGCCTGAACGCACTGTTCGAATCCCGGTCTCATTTTCCAGGGTCCATCAGGGTTATACCCGTTTATATTCAGATAAATTATTTCGGGATTTTCCTTTTTCAATGACTCATAATCGATTCCGAGCTTATTTGCGGCATTGTCAAGAAAATTATGGATAATTACGTCTGGTCTGATCTGGCGTATGATTCTCAACAGCTCATCTTTTCCGCCCGGGCGTGAACAATCAACCACAACCGACTTTTTTCCGGCATTGAATGCAATATGGAAAGGTTCTTCCCAAGATAACTGATTTTTTCTTATAGAGAGATGTATGACTTCTGCCCCGTAATCTGCAAGAGTCTTTCCGGCAAAGGGCCCGGCAATGATCCTGCTCATATCAATAATCTTCACCCCGTGAAGTGGTAGTGTTGATTTACCAGGATTGTCAATTGCAATTTTTCTTTCTGTCCATCTGTTGATGATCTCATCTATTGAGAGTCGCTCCGAATGGTTCAATGCGATACCATCACCTGATAAAGATTTGATCAATTTCCCTGGTACCATAAACTTGTTTTCATCTTTACCGGTAAACGATACCAGCTCTGCCGATTCGATAACCTGGGGACTTTCCCGCCATTCATCAAAATTTCTCATACGGGCACAACAAAGGGTTGCCTTGCTGAGAAGTTCCTCCCAGAATTCAGCTGTTTTTTTACGGAAAAGTGTATTGAGTACTTTTGATATTTTCAAACTCTCACGCAGGCTTTTGAGTACCATAGGGTCGAGCCTGGTTTCTTTATGAAGCAGCGATTTTATCTGTAATTTTTCTTCTTTAAATCCCGATGAATCAAGCAGAAAAAGAAAATTACGAAGATGCCTAGGCATTGCCACATGTATATAAATATATTTACAGTCGCTGGTTTTATATATCCCAGTAAACGGAGAGGCCAGCCATCGAAATGGCTCCCAGTGAAGAGGTGGATTAGAGCGGATCATAGCAATAATTACCTGCATAGTGTAAACTACTTTTTCCACAGGGATAGTAATTGCACATCCTGTTGCGTATCGATAGCGTCCGATAAGAGCCATCACTATTGCATTAGCAGAATGAAAAGCAGTTGCAGTTGAGGCGATAGGAAGATCATACGCATGGGGGAATCCTAAACCTGATGGTGTATCATACAACCCGCTCACAGCACCAGCGATTTTCTCGTGTAATGCTATTCCCTCGCCTGTTTCTGTTTGTATAGAACAAATGATACAATGTTTTGCCTGATTGTATCTGTTTCTGATGTTTTCAACCACCTGATCATGACAACATGCATCATCGATAACAACATCTGTTCTGTAAAGAAGTGAATCGATTATCTCCGGGGATGAGCATTCTGAGGCATCGATTACAAGCTTACTGCGATCGTATATCATCGAGGATTTTTCTTCTTTAGACGCAATTGAATCTAATCGAAGAACCGATGCACCCAGATCCCGCAAAATCATACCGGTAAGTTTAACCGGCCGGGAAGATCCAAGCTCCAAAACGTTAATACCATCCAGCGAATGATGTATCGCAACCGACATTTCCATTTTCTCCATAAGTAAGAATTTACATTTTAATCAATATTCTTCAGGTTTACCGCTATTTTCGCGATAGATGCGTAGTGTAATGCTTCGCAGTATTATGAAACAAAATAGCTCACAGCAAAATTCCTGCTCCTGCCCCCAAAAAAGCTATCCCCCAAAATTTTCAGGTGCAAAAACCGAGTCGGCAATTTCTGCCATCATTAGTGATCGCAAGCTGAAAAAAGTATAAAAACC
Organism: Chitinispirillaceae bacterium; assembly: GCA_036260705.1. Classification (GTDB taxonomy): domain Bacteria; phylum Fibrobacterota; class Chitinivibrionia; order Chitinivibrionales; family Chitinispirillaceae; genus JAAYPC01. The sequence goes on from DATAMG010000114.1 coordinate 9,835, forward strand.
TAAAATAAATGCATTATTTCAGTATAATCAAGGGATGACCTGTTTTTTCCAATTGAGCGATATTCATACATTTGTCGATACTAATCAGGTTGGATTTTGTTAGTTATTAAGAAGTCTTGCCAGTCTTTCCTCTTTCTGGCTTTGGAATCTGTTTTGCTTTTACCCTAATATCATGTTTTTTATTTCATATCAGAATAATCAGCAAGGGAATTATGCTATCCCAATCTCAAAACACCATAGCATCGCAGTCAGATAATGACAGACGATTCGATTCACTTTCCAGGTATTCCATACTGGTACTATTTATTCTTGTTTGCGCAGCATTTGTTCCCATAATCCGTTTTTTTTTTCGTACCAATAATTATTGCTGCCGTCTTTGCAGGATTGCTTTCTCCAATTTACTTTTGGCTTTACATACACTTATGGAAAAAAGCGCCTTTAGCCTCATTTCTGTGCTGTCTTTTACTCATACTGGTTGTGCTCATTCCATCTGCATTTATCATACAATCTGTAGTTAGACAGATGCGGGATCTGTACAATACAGCTGTTCCATGGTTCAAGGAATTCATGGAGACATGGCAGGATTATCCTATTGTGGTTCGTTTTATGGATTCCAGAATCGGCCAATGGTTGATTAATGAGGTCGACTGGCCATCTTTTGTTAATTCCATCTCTAGAAATGCTGCTTCTGTGGCAACCATAATCATAAATAAAACCTACACCGGCGTTTTCGGACTGGTAGTGGAACTTGTTATTATGATTTTTACTCTGTTTTACTTTCTTATTGATGGAAGTAGCATCATTGCCAGGATAGGTTATCTTATTCCTTTAAAAAGAAATTATCAACAGATGGCAATTTCCAGCTTTTTACTTATTTCTAAAGCTATTATAAAAGGGACTCTGATTATTGGTGTCGTGGTAGGTTCTCTGAGTGCAATAACACTACTTATCTTTGGTGTAAGCACATGGCTTTTCTGGGGTTTTGTAGTTCTTATCTTTTCTGTCATCCCCTTACTTGGACCCAGTTTTATTATGATTCCGGCGGCAATTATAAAGATACTTACCGGACATTTATGGCAGGGGATTGGTATTCTTCTGATAACCTATATTGTTTTGGTCAATGTTGACAATGTAATCAGGCCCCGGGTGGTTGGAAGCAGTGCTCGCATGCATGACCTGCTGGTATTTTTCAGCACACTTGGCGGATTGAGTGTCTTTGGGATCATGGGTTTTATTATTGGTCCGATAATAGCAGCCCTTTTTTTAACTGTTCTGAAAATTTATAACGAAGAATTCAAATCACAGCTTGATAACAGATTTTCTCCGATAAATAAGGGCGATTCAGACTAAGCGACTTCACACCTGAAAAGCCGGCCAGCCTGGAAAAGAGCGATGGGGGCCATAATAGTAAAATCATGTGAGAACAAAGTGATTATTCTTTTAGTCTGCTGCACCCTCTTTTCTGGCGATCTGCCGCACTCCATCCAGAATGTAAAAAATTAAGGATATAAAAACAAACAAACAGGCAGGAACAGTCAAAAAAAAGATTACGGACTGTTTGAAGCCTGCCAGCACCGAGGCAATTAATAAGACCTGAAGAAATGTAGCAACCTTACCCACAAAACGAGGTTTTACTATAAGTTTTTTGTTAAACAAGATCAATATCCCAGCACCCAGGATAAGTATTATCTCGCGCAGAAGTACCATGTAAAATAAAACCGGAGGAATAGAAGCATAAAAGAGAGATTTATTTCGAAATACAAATATAAAAAGTACGGTTATCATCAGAAGTTTATCTGCTAAAGGATCCAGTATAGAACCCAGACTAGTCACCTCATTATTTTTCCTGGCCAGATATCCATCAAGAACATCCAAAGATGCAGCTATTATAAAGACCTGTAATGGAAGAAATTGGAAAAAAGAGCTCCATTTCTGACATTCATTTAGCAGAAAAACAAAAACAGGAATCAGTAAAATTCGACCTATAGAGATTCGATTAGCCCATGTCATCTTAAAAGAAATTCTGTTTTTCACAGACTATCTGCTCTTTAAATGTATAGCTAACGATTAAATAGATTATTAAAAATACATTGATTTTGGGCGAGATGGAGCAATTTGAATCGAAAGAGAATAATTGCACTGGTTAGAAAATTAGTATGTGGCTTACGAAAGTATTTTTCCCAACCTTTCACCGGAAGGACATTATTTTATTTAGTATCCGTTCAAGATCCCCCCGCTGGAAGCGCTCCCCTTATTAAGGGGGGATAATGGGTGATCTTTTTATTCTGTACATGTGGTAATACAGGTTCAGATTGAATTGAATTTGTGTAATTTAAGCAAAAATGTTCCTGGTGCTGATAGTTTGAGCCGCCTTTCTGATTCAATTTTGAACAGAAACTATTTACCTGAAATGATATAATATGACCTATAAGCCTGATTTTTTAGTTTAATCCAATTAATCTACAGCGGAATTTAAAAGTAATGGTTTATTAGGATTTCAGGAGAAAAATGATACCCCTAAAAAGTAAATATCTTTATGATTTTTTTAATAATCCTGCGGAATTGCTGATTTTACTGCGGCATAGAAGAAAAAAAATCAGTTTCTTTTTAACCAACATTCTGCTTTTTTTTCGGGTGTGGATTTCTGAGTTTTCACTAAATCACTGCATAGCCCGGGCATCATCAATTGCTTACGCATTATTACTGACACTTATACCACTGGTCGTAACTGCAGCTTTTATGCTGGCAAGCCTCACCGAGATAAACTCCAGGCAGGTACAGACTTTATTTTCCCTGTTTCTTCCTTTTGCACCGGATGTTATTCTTAGCTATCTGAGCACCTTTTTTGAAAATGCAAAGCAGTTAAGAGGTGTAGGCATTATAGTGCTTATTTTAGTGAGCATGGGATTATTCGGGACTTTTGAAGAATCTCTTAACGCCATCTGGAAAGTACACAGTTCCCGTTCTTTTTTCATCAGATTGAGAACATTTACAATGGTAGTGATTTACAGTCCTATACTGTTTTTTGCCTCAATCCAATTCAGAAGATCTATTGCTTCAAATTTTGATTTTACAGGTTATTTCATACTCGATTTTATTCCTTTTTTTCTGATGATTCTTGCATTTTCCACCCTTATCTGGTTTGTACCAAATACAAAAGTAAAATTAAGATCTGCTTTTTTTGGAGGATTGATTTCAGCTGTTTTATTTGAGGTTGAACGACGGAGTTTCTCGACATTTGTACAATTCTCCATGCAGACTAAGACCATGTATGGAGCATTATGGATATTGCCACTGTTTTTAATTTCACTTTTTTTTGTGGCACTTTTTATTCTCATAGGAGCACAGTTTGCTTATGTTATACAGAACTTTCGCCCGCTTTTGAGGGCTAAAAGACGTTGGGACCGTCGGGTTGGTGACTATAAAACCTATTTCACATTCAGATTTTTTGTTGACTGTTTAAGTTCTTTTGCTCATAAAAAGACACCGCCAAGTATCGAACTGCTGAGCAGAAAATATGATCTTACCGAGCAGCAGACATCCGGGATAGTCAAGTGGCTTGTCCATGAGAATTTTCTTCACCAGGTAGGAGGTACTGAAGCATTCGTACCCACCCAGAACTTCTCTGTTGTACCAGTACGAGGTGTACTCGAAGCAATCGACAATCAAAACCGGAAAATCCCGATAACTCCTGATGATTTTACCAGAGATTATGTAGACACTTTAATCAAACAGCTTGGTAAGAGTGATTCTTCGCAGCTTGACGCGCTTACTTTCGGCGAAATGCTTGAAGAGATCCAGCGAGGTGAGAAACAGGCGTGCGATAGATCTGTTTTATAGTTTTACAAAGAGCACTAAAACTCGACTTCAGTGTCTTTTTATCTTAAGCAGAAGTGATGCTTTTTAATAATTCTGATAACCTCAGAAATACACGCACAACCCTATCCCAAACATATTCTCAGCAGGATCAGTTATCCCAATATCAATCTCCATCAATATTCCCAGATGCCTTCTGGCAATAACCTCAAAACCTATAACTCCCCATACTGGAAAATATGTCTTCTTATCATTAAATTCCACATCCATATCCAGACAACCATAAAGCGATGCAATTTTACGAATAGGAAATGTCAGGTTAAAAGTTGCATCAATGCCCAGATCGTGATATGAATGCATTCCAGCTGCCAGTGACACGGTAGGCATCCCCTTAAGAATGGCAAACTCCAGGTCACCACCAAAATAAGTATCATTGTTATTAAGACGAAACTTCAATGAAAGATCCATCCTGCGGGCCAGCCCTATTCCCCCATGCATAAATAAACCCACATCATTACCGTTGTTAACAAAAAAAATAGGTGCTATTCCCAGAGAAAACCTTCCGGGCCGAAGAGTGCTTGCACTGTTGTAAACCTGTGCAAATGTTGCGTTATAACCCATTATCAAACATACAATAAAAATGATTCTTCTCAAGCTGCGCCTTCTTTCCTCGTTTTAATAATAGAAATAAATTCATGTAAGTTCCATCATCAAGGCTCAATTGAAAAAAATATCTCACCCAGGCAATAATTTATGCTGCATGCGCCACTACATTAAGTTTTAACCTAAAAACGCGCAGCGTTTATACTTTGCGTTTTCTGCGCACTCTGTCCACCCTCCGTAGAAGATACTTCGGAGGACGGGCGTTAAATTTTTGCTTTTTTCTGACTTTATTCTGTTAAACCGTCTACTTACCGTTCAACTCACGGGTTCACGATAAGCGTTCTCGACCGGTAGGATAATGGACACCAACTTAATCAGATTATGGTGAAAACGCTATAAAAAATTCAGTGGTGAATATGAGGATGAATATGTGCACCATGCAGGTGTCTATGTACATGAATATGCATAAGGTTGTTCTTCTGAAGAAATTGTTGATCTGAAAGAACCTCTTCTACTGTTCCGCTGCGAATTATATTGTGCTCTGAACCAAATACATGAACCGTATCAGAAATTTCTTCTGCCAGGTGAAGATCATGGGTGGCCATAACAACGGTTTTACCATTCCTGTGTGCTTTAAAAAGAATGTCAATGATGTCACGGGTAGTTTGAGGGTCAAGTCCGGCAGTCGGTTCGTCAAGCAATAAAACATCAGGCTCTATTATCAGAACCGATGCAATTGCAGCTTTCTTTTTTTCCCCGATACTTAACTGATGAGGAGAACGCTTGAGCAAATGTGTTATTTTCATGAGTTCCACAACATGCTCAAACCTTTTTTCGATCTCCCTTTTTTCCACTTCCAGGTGCAAAACACCAAACAGGATGTCATCCCTGACAGTAGGACAGAAAAGCTGAATATCAGGATTCTGAAATACAAAGCCGACCCTTCGTCTGAACATCCGTTGCTTTTCAAAATTATTCAATTCCTTTTCGGTTAATAAACTGCCAAATGCAGTCACAGTACCACCGGTCGGGAAAATAAGGGCATCAAGCAGATTAAGAAGTGTGGATTTTCCGGTACCATTAGCACCGATTATGGAAATGCACTCACCACAGTTGATTGTCAAATTTACATTTTTGAGAGCCGGTATTTTATTATAGGAAAATGAGACCTGATTCAGTATAAAAAGTGGTTCAGACATAGTGTTCCTGCAAGCGATAATATTGTAAAAATAATAATTATTATATCAGTTCTTCCGATCTTGAGTTCATCCATAATTTTAGGCTCTCCAGTGTAACCTCTGGATATCATGGCATTGTAGACCTGTGATTGAAGCCGGTATGATTTCAACCACAGACCAGCGATCGTTGCACCAACTATCTTCCGGCCTTTTCCTGTTGAATTGACAAAGCCTATCCGGCTCTTTATGGCAGAGTATGTGTTCTGAATGTTGTCAAGGAGAAGAAATATGTAACGATAAGTCATACCAATGGTCATTACAAAAAGCTGAGGTACTCTGAAAAGACGCAGTACCTTTAAAAGAGTATGACTGGGAGTGGTTAAAACCAGAAGAATTACAATTGAAACCGATGACAAAACCCGTAAAAAAAACAGAATGGCAGAATCTATTCCCTGTCTGGTAATTGCAAAATGCAGCTTAAGGAATGTTAACTGAAGGACCGGTTCACCGGGTGTCACAAAATTAAAAATCGATGGGATTATTATTAGAAATGAAAACAATGGAACAAAAAGAAGTGTCCTCTTGAGATAAAAAGATAATCGAATCGATGAAATAGATGCTAAAAGAACCGTAACTGCATAAATTAAACCCACCTCAACTGAACTTCTGGCTGTGAGGACCACTATCAACATGATTGCAGCACAAAAGCTCTTTGCTCTGGGGTCGACGTTCTGAAGAAAACCATTCTGAAACGCAATCTTTTCATTGCAGATGGTTTCTTTGAACAGTGACACTGTATCCAGGATCGTTTTTTGAATAAATCCAGCTCTTTTGTAATTTTTTCCTTTTCCCAAATCATTTACCTTTTATGGCGAACAGCTTAGCTAAAAGTAAACTGACTCCAACACACAGCACAATACCAGTCAGGGCAGAAAAAATATAGGCTAAACTAAGATGTCCCATACCCAAACTCTCCCAACCCTTGAAGGTATAATCAGGAAAAATTGCATTCCACAATGATGAAATTTTCTCCAGTCCGACGGGAACAAAACCTGTCATCTCCTTAATTTCATCAGTTCCCCATTCTCCCCAGGCTGCTCCAGCCTTCAATTTTTCCGGTAGATAAAGCCCTAATGGTGAAAGTATCGCCAGGACTGCCAACCCCAGCCATAATTTACTTGTTGTTTTCATATTACATTTTCCCCATTTCCCAGCAGTGCCGGTTCCTGCTTCTGTAAAAATCGAACTACCAGAGCAGTAACAATCATCTCGATCCATCCGAAAATAAGTATATGCTCCCCAACCATGGTGGGGATAGCGATCTTTAATCCGTAAGGACAGTAGAGCGGTTGACCGGATACTGTATGATGAAGCAATGGTTGAATACCAAACTCCATTCCAGTTAAAAATGATGCAACCACCAGACCTGCATACCCTCCAATACCTGCCGCCAATACCCTTCGTTTTGACACCAGAGAGCTTTTTCCACTTATGAGCCTGTAAACAGCATAACCGGCAAAAGGCATTGCAAATGCCATATTGAAACAATTTGCGCCGATAGCAGTAATCCCGCCATCACCAAAGAGCAATGCCTGAATTACTAATGCAACACTGACCGCTATACTTGCTGCCCAGGGCCCTATAAGAATTGCCACCAATATCGCACCTACCGCATGCCCAGTAGTTCCTCCGGGTACCGGAACATTAAACATCATAATAACAAAGCTAAAAGCTGCACCTATGGCTAATAATGGTACCTGCTTTGCCTGAAGGTTTTTTTTTACTTTATTTGATGCAACTGTCCACAAGGGAACCATTGCTGCATAACCGGCAAGGCAGGTAACCGGTCCTAAGTATCCGTCTGGAATATGCATTTACAATCTCCTTTTCGACCATTGTCAACTTTGTTAAAGGGAAAGGAAAACCACAACCCGGTTGTTGCAATGCAAGACGATTTCCTTTTAAAATCCCCACCAATACCAACATCTAAAATCGACCACTGGGCCAATTGGAATTTACCGGTGATTGCCCCCAAAATAATGATTGCAAATACCACGGAAACGATATTTCGTGGCACTGCCAGTTGTATCAGAGTGTCACTATAATTTAATTCGTACTACAAACGGAACATACAAGTTTAATGTCAACTTATTATATATCAGCCACTTACAGATTCCTCACCAGTGGAAGAAATTGTCAGACTCACATGTTTGACACCAACTAGAGATTTAAGACTGTTTGCCAGAAGTTCAACATTGCGGGCTTTTCCCCTCACAGCAATGACTTCCAGGCAATGGTGATGGTCCAGATGAACATGCTGAGTGGAAAGGATGGTGTCATGATGATCATGCTGAATATCAAGCATTTTGTTTACCAGCTCCCGTTTATGGTGGTCATAAGTCATGACAATCGCACCAGCTACCGTGCCACCCAGTGTCCATTTCTTCTGGATCAGCTTTTCACGGATCAGATCGCGGATAGCTTCAGAGCGATTCTGGTAGTTTTCAGCTTGTATGATTTTATCAAAAGTATCTATCAGAGACTTATCCAGTGATACCCCGAAACGGTATAAATCACTCATCTGCAGTGCTCCTTTTATCTAATTGATCAATAAAAACAGTCTGACTCATTAAACCTGAATTCCGTAATCAGGAGGATTCTTTTGAGCCCACTTCAATTTGCTTATTTTTGATTACAAAATGGATATGTGTAACTACCAGGTTGAAAGGATATGATTTGGATCAACAGGTTCGAAGATTTTTCAATATTAAAATTGATGGAGGCGGCACCCAGATTTGAACTGGGGATAAAGGTTTTGCAGACCTCTGCCTTACCGCTTGGCTATGCCGCCCTTAAAAATACTGAATCAGAAAAAAATAGGGTTTCCTTCTTAGAAGGGAAACCCCAGAATTTGGAGCGAGAGACGAGATTTGAACTCGCGACAGCCACCTTGGCAAGGTGGAGCTCTACCACTGAGCTACTCTCGCAAAAAGGAACATCTAAAATAATATAAGCAAAAATCGAAGTCAATATCTGATTTGAATTTTAAACCACTAACAATATAACATGCTTTGAGCAGACCACCTGTTTTGTTGAAATTAAAACCTATCTGACAATACACTAATATGATAGAATAAAAATGGAAATGTTTTTGCAACCATCTTCACGAAGCTCCTATATACCCAACCATTACAGAGATCTGCTACAATGCAGGCAGAATATCCATTATACTCACAGATAGTATTGATTTTATAAATACTTGTAACGCCAGGCAATCAAGTCTTTTCCATTAGTTCCCCGAGGTAATCTATGCACAGTTCAATTTCGCATTCAACCTGATTTAAGCAGTAGGAGCAGAAGAGAATACTAACATTTTTATTTGTCTGTTTTTTTAGGTACTTGAAACCTTTATCACCATGGTTATAAAGGTAAAAGGCACTAACGCCTTTGTCGCAAAGAGATTCGCGTTATCCGGCAGCTATCTACTGCGTAGTTCAGGTTAACAAATTCACTTAAAGCTCCTGCTTATTCTAAAGTATTTGATATCTATTTACTATGTTTTACCGGACATTATTAATTTAAAAATGCTATTTACTTTTTTTTACAAATATGATATTCTTTAACTTTGTTTTTCAATGAGCACTATCATACAATCATTGAATATAAATTTAGACATTAACTCACAAAGGATTAGAAAATGCTTAAGCTTTCAAGTATTATTTGCATTACAGCTGTCTGGGCTTTCGGCCAAACCACTCCTAATTCACATTTCCTAAATGACTTTTCATTGGAAATGGAAAGTGACTGGAAATTGTTCAATGATCAGAAATTCGATCTCTGGAATGAGGATTCTATACTTTCTGAAGGATCTTGGATTCTAGAAGAATTAGATGTTTCGAATATTAAAGTCGGAGACTTAACATATTCAGGAAGCTTTAATTACAAAAATGGCGGATTTGTGGCCAATTCCCGGTCAATCGTTTCAAAATATAATGACAATTCTGGTTATATCTCAACAACAGACGCAAGAGACACCCTGACAGGCCAATGGTATAAATCTAATCAAGTCGAAATGAAATTTAATTCTTCAGGACAATGCATTTCCTGGACATTAAGCAATTATAATCAGAATAATCCCGCAACCCCTCAGGTAACATCAATGAATGTGTACCATAATGCATCCGGCCTGATTGATTCATCAATAATGAGTATGAACATGTTAATGGGCGGAACTACTGTATCAATGAGAAATAAATCGGTATACCAGTATGATGCTCAAAAACGTTACAGTACAAGGCTTGATACTACTTTTATGTCCATGCCTAATTTACCGGCCCCAATGACTGATGATATTAAAAAAACTGATTTAACTTATAATACTTCATCCATGACCATCAAAGTGTATCTTTTCGATAATGACATTTGGCAAAATGAAGATTCGATTTATGTTTCTCTAAATACAGATAACCAAATAGATTATGAAGAGCGTTACTATTGGGATGACGACAATTCAGAATGGACGGGTGGGGATAAAATCTCTTATCATTATGAAAATGGAAAAATTGTATCTGAAACTGAATATTCCAAAGCTGATAATTCCTGGAGTAGGACCGGTATTAAAAGATACTACTATACCGATTACAACAATGGGCAATTGCCATCACTTTCCGGTAGTGTTCATGTAAATAGTTACAGCAGAGCGATTGACAATAATAAATTTAACCCCACCCGTGCTGTACTTTTAACCCGAAATAATCCATCAATGAGAACCGTAGCATCAGAGATATTTTTACCGGATGGCAGAAAATTCAATAAATTAAATACAGGGATCAATAGAATACAATATGTTATTGTCAGATAGTTTTTTGAGATAATCTACCTTTACAGAAACTGTTCATTTGATTTTTAATGAACAGTTTCTTAACCTGTTCATTTTCCAGTTTTTTTAACACCGAATTTGCTTAAGTTTCTTTGATTTCATAATCAAACATCTTTCAAATATTAATACATATCTCTTTTTTTTCTGAAAAACGGTACGGCTAATGCTATTATTATAATCAGAATAGCTGCAATCAACAACCTGTTACCCACTGCAATTCGGGATAGCGTTTCCATAATTGTCTCCTTTTTTAGAGTAATTGCCTTTTCCGATCCTTTATTACTGAACCCTCTTTTACATTCGCCAATTTCTGTATATAATTGATGGATTGTTGCTTCTGGACCAATGAAACAACCATCTCTGCAAGTTTAGTATTATCGCACACAAAACCGCTGCATCCGGCATCATGGCGCTCAATAAGGGTTACATGAAGATCAGCAAGTCCTTTTATAACCGATTCTTTTGTTACATTCTACCCGAAAGTGTTACGCATTGCTTCTGCAAAAACTCTCTGCCGAAGACGCCCCCCTTCAAGAAGTGGAGGCAATGTAACCAGGATTCAGCAATGTTGATCTTGCTTCAGTCCAGATAGCCTCTTTCAGATCGACAATACGGTTTTGTCCCAGATTTCTCATATCAGCAAACAATCCCTGAGGATCTTTACCGGTAACTTTTTTAACCGCAGTGGAAAGACCACCCATGAATTCGTATATATGATCAAGAAACAACGGTCCTACAGTGTTTGATGTCCTGGAATGCAATACTACATCGGTATTAAGCAAACCTGCTTTAAAAACCCCTTCATTGAAATTCCCCCATCGGTTTTCTGTGTAAACTGCGCCCATATTGGAAATATAACGGTTTGCAATTGTTGAATCTGAATCGTACCTGTCGCCTGATTCGTTAAGCCCCATAATGCCTGTTCCATAATTTCCGTTTACGCCTCCAAAAGTTGCCGTCGACACTCCTGCAGTATTGTCAAGTGCTTTGCATAACCGCTATGTTTGTTTTGTCAATTTAACCGATTTATCGGGTAGGAACGCTTTTGGGGCAAATTACAATTTCGGCGGCGTCGTGAACCATCAACTCGCGAAAATCTTTTTTATTGTGACACTCAATCCATACGATGAACCAGTTGGAACATGTTCGTGCTTGATTTTTCATTTAAATTGCCAGCAAAGCTATTATTGTTTTGCAAAGGATAGCTCGGTGAATCACTTTCTGGCCACGGAATTCAGAATTAGAATTCCCTTCGTGTAAACCTGCATTTAAACCGCTTTTTCGCATAGTTTATTCAGGATATGAGTACAGAAACCTGAAGCATTCCCGTTCACCAATAAAACTGGAATGCTTCATCCTTGACATAATTATTGGCTGTAAAGCTGGCTCACATCCTCCAGCCAACACACAACCAATTTTTCCAATTGCTATCGCTGGGCCGGATGGTTGAACTTGTATCGCCAGAACATCTCAAAACCACCCTTAAACGGATGCAAATCTCCGAGAGTCTCGGATTCCGTATACCAGTGAGTTCGTTTTTATAGCTCTCTCTGTCCATACATAAGTTCACCCCAGTGCCGATTCCATACGGTCGGGCAAACCGTCACCATCAGCATCGGCCGAATACACCACAGTGATAATTCCTGCATCTCCGACAGAAATTGTTCGTGGATCATAATCTGCATCAATCCCATATACCGTCAGAGAATCGTTTGACGATTGCATCACCACAGACCAGGAGCCATTTGTGACCGCCCCATTGGCAAGTCCATCGACAGATCTGATACCATATTTACCATTAGTAACATCGTAAGCAACCACAGAACCAGTAGTAGTCAATACCTGATCCAGTGTCCGTGATATATAGCGATCATTCTGTGATGTGTAAAAATCATTGTACACATTCCTTTTCGCTATATACTAACGTGAAATTGTTGTACCTTTTGTCGAATAATAGCCGGCATCTATAATAACCTGGGCGTTTCTGCGATAAACATTGCTCATTAGCGTATCGATTCCACCCACTGAAGTTTCAAACCTGATATTTTCCAGTCTGGCGCTCAGACCGGTTGAAATCTGGCTTATCATATCAAATACTTCAGGATTAGAAACCGATGCTTTAAAAGTGCGGGTAGTCTTGTTGTTGCCAACAGCGGAAGAGATTAATATTCTTTTTCCATACACAAGATCGTCTTCAAGGGTCAACTCACCTATCAAGGTTTCAAGAGTTGTGGAGAGAGTACCATTCTTTGATAAGCGAATCATGGGATTGACAAGAGTAATGTCCTGCCCGCTGGTGTTTTCAAATTCTACATCGATAGCGATTGTGCCACCCTCAAATGTGGCTTCATAAGTTTCAGCCAGAGTTAAAGCTTCACTCCAGTTTTTACTCATAGACTCAGATTTTTCCTGACTGAATGAGATGCTTCCGCCAACTCCCAGAGTCGCTGTTACCGAGCCGTTTAATGTAAACCCTCCATCTTTCTTATATTCCTGTGCAAAACCGAGCATAAGCGCGATTTCTGCATTCCAGTTCAACTCCTGAGCAGTAGTAAAAGTGCTGGTCTTTGAGTACTCGCCACCACTGGAGATGGCCCTTTCTTTTGATCCGCCAATCGATTTTGAAAAATTAGCTATGAGCACCGGATACGACTTTATTCTGAATGAATAAGAGGGAACATCTGCAATCAACGGATTGGTACCATCAAGGATTTCCTGACGGTCCGCTATACCATCACCATCATTATCATTTGAGGGGTCAATAATTAGGATCTGTTTGCCATCGGGTATATATGAATTGATATTATCGTTGTAGTTGAATATGAGTACTTTTCTAGTGCTGACAATTTCATTGACAATTTTAGAGATAACCAATGTGTCGACTGCACCTGCAAGCTGTATTTTTGCAATATTTACAGTATCAGAAATGGCTGATTGTGATGTCTTTGAGCTTACCGCACCAAACCCTGTCAGGTTGCGATGATGAATATACCTGAACATTAGCTTCTGGGTACCGGTACTGAATCTGACCAGGTATACTCCATCAGCCAGTGTACCACCACGCTGAGCAATGGGAATGATATGATCCCCTGTAGACATGAATGTGCTGTAGCTTGAGATCTGTGCCCCGGTAAGACTATAAATAAATATGTTAACTCGCCCGGATCGAGACAAGCTGAAACAAATGCTACCCAAGTCGCAGATATGAAAGCAGGAAATCAGTTACCGGTTTTATCAATTGGAAATTCCAGACTGAATTTCAGGTAGTTTAAATTCTATTCGCCAAAAGGATAATAATACATCAAAACAGAGATAGCTGGCATTTTTATTTTATCAGCAATAATAAGAACATGGAAAGATGTACAACTCATTGTGGCAGTACATTTCCAAACGAAACGAAAGAGCGCTAACGATGCCGTCTCAACAAAGCCGGCAGAGGTTATAGTATATCATCAGGAAGTTTGTTGAAGAAAATACCGGAATTACTGCAGGTCAAGAGTATGTTACGAACTATATGGCTATTGTAAATTTTCCGCGTGCCCTCCATGACACACGGCTTCGTCGCTATCGCTCCCCGGTCTTCGAAAAACGCTCATTCGCACGTTTTCCTCAGACACATTTGGTTCAACGCTTTCGCGTCTCACCAAATTAATTAATTACTTTTCAAAATAGTATAAAAAGAGTATCTAACAGGAAGATATGATGGCAACACCCTCAATATCCTCCTGATAGAAAAGATTCAGAATTGCATAAAAAACTTCCAGGTCTCACCCGGAACCCAGCTTTTACTGGGATTGTCACCAGAAACCCCATCCATCGGGCCAGACTGATGCGCTCCATCAAAAGAGAAAAATTTCACTGGGTAGCCCTCTTTACATCCCTGAAATTCATAGACACTATGTTTTCTGCTTCCAGAGCTTTCAGTTGGTATGTTTGATGGCATAGTACAGCCATTATCCTCGGCACGAGTCAAAACACAGTACTTTCCACCCTGTTTTTTTGCATCGTCGTAAACGAATGGGCAATTCGGGTCACTATTGCCGGTAATACTCATGTATGCAATCGGTTCGTGAACAATCTCAGGCAGATAGATATTCCAGTTAGCCGGAGCATAACAGGCGACCGCCCGTAAGTTTTTCTGATGATTTAACGAGAGTGAATTAGTAAACATCGCTCCGTAGCTGAAACCACAGCTGAAAACACGCGCTGTATCCACACAAAGTTTTTCTTTGAGTAAACTTAACATGTCATCAAAAAACGCATGGTCTTTCTCAGCCTGATTCCACAAGTAGTTATTCGCATCATTGGACCACGTCCCGTTTGGGGCGACAAATATAACTGGAGTTTTTGTACTGTCAGCAAACCTCTTAAGCTGATAATATTTATCATTTGCCACTCCCTGCATGCTACTGCCAAAACAATGCATGCCGAATATTAAACGGTAAGGTTTGTTTTTATCGTAGTTAGCCGGAATATCTATGATATACTCTCTGTCGAGTCCGGCGCTGGTAATTTTATAAGTGCCGCTTTTGAGACTTCCAAGATCCTTGCCGCAACCGATACTGCCGGTGCTGCCGTTTAAAGAATCGAGAGTGATATTGACAGTTGTGTCAAGGCCATTTAGAGGAAACGAGCCCGGCCTGAATCCGTTTGCGCTCACCTTCAGGGTATCTACAACTTCTGCCACTTTGGCGAAACCGCCATTATTACGTTTAACGCCTTCCAAAGAAGAATTGATAGCGAATTTACCGCTTATTGGCAAATACCTGAAGGTCATCGAACGGCTGCCTATAGTGGCTTTAATCACAAGCAGCTTCTCTGCAAAAGGACTGGAAGCAAGATTCATGTGGAACACGCCAGCTGGAGCATTGCGCATAGTCTCTTTTTTCAACAGAGTACCACTCACATCATACATTTCCACTTTCACCTGAGATGGGCAGTTAAGGGTGAATTCAAGAATACCCTTATCCATCATTATCCGCTCGTTATATGGATTTATTGGATTTGCTACCCCGACACCCGGCTTGCTTATTAAAAAAGCGCCATCGGCTCCGGTTGTGTCCTTCAATCCCTGAACAGCAAGAGTAAGTATCGCATCGGATATTGCTTTGCCTGCCTTGTCGGTCACATTTCCCCTGATATTGACCAATTGTGCATTGATCATCAAAGCAGTTGAGATGATCAGGATAAACATCAGATGTGTGTTCATTAGTTCGCCCCTTTTAAAAAAATGAATGCATTACCATACACAATATAATGTCTTTTTCGATTCAGATGAGCGATATCATTGATAATTCCTTAAAACGTGGCAAAAAAGAATTAATCAAAAATAAGAATCAACAGTACCCGGTGAGCCGGTTGCCATATAGATTCCATTGGAGTGCAGCTATAACAGGGGCTAAACCAGTCACGATTTAGACAAGTAGACATACGAAAGTGAAATGAAGAAAACCCCCAAATAGATATTTTTGGAGGTTTTTTATAAATTGCAGTGTCTGAAAAATAAGTATTGCATCCATCTCAACTGCGGAACTGCAGTTTAAAAGGCAATACCTGCTCGAGCGCCAACAAAAACAGGATTTTGATCACCCACAATATCCTGTACCAGCCAACTGGCATTTCCTTCGATTATAAAGCCAAAAGGAGAGTTTTTAAATAATCGCAGGCCAACTTTTGCACTGAGATTAAGGCCCAATCCATCCTCATCAAGATCGGAATTATTTACCCAACCAAGTCCTGCACCAAATCCTATATAAGGAGAAAATGCAGTGTAAGCAGGCAGTGGGTATAAATCCAGCGATAATACTCCATCGACCCACCAGGCATCATCAAAATTGGATGCACCTTCAATCATTGCATTAATAGAAACATAATCACCCAAACCCCACATTTTCCCTATAAAAGCCTGATATGTAGGATTATCTGTTTCGAGGTTGAAAATATTACCTATTCCAACTCCAAGATAGACATTAGTTGGTGCACCATGTTCGTTAGATCCATCATTAGCAACTGATTCTTCATTACCATTACCATTGTAGCCAGTTGTTGTATCCTCGGGATACTCGGCTGTATCATCAGGAACTGTCGAAGTATCTGGTGTCATTGAGGTATCTGGCTGATTAGATGTGTCCGGGTAATCCGGTGTTTGCTGAGCGGATAGTGAAAGTATTACAAATGGTATAATTAACAGTGATTTATACGGCATAAAGCACCTCCTTGTGTAAATAATTTTAAGAAGCAAAAGTGAAGCCAGATTATTTACAGTGGTGGTTTATGCGGTTTAAGAGAGGATCTTTGGACTGCCATCTTCTGCTGTTACTGTAGAAAAGTTACAGAATTCATTTAGTTACTTAAGATATATGTTAGGTAATGATGGTCCCTGAATCACAGAGCAGATTGCATGTACTATAGTGCATGACAAAGGGGTTGTTAAATAAGATCGGAAAGCGGCAAAAAATCTGGAAAATCCGGTGTTCCACCACCACGAGCTCACTGAGATGTGCGTTCTGTGATCCTATTACAGAGTATAAGAAAAGCATGGTCCCGGCTGGTCATCTGCAATCTTTTCGAACTCAGATAAGTGAGCCAAAAAATGTATAAATCTAAAAAATAATCTTCACTCCCAGTGCACCCAGCGAATGTTCATTATCGTAGGGATTTTGATCAATAATGCAATGGTTGAAATAAACCGATGCAATATTATCAAATGCAAGGATTACATAATTAATTTCACCCGTTAATTTTACAGTAGTTTTCTTTAATTTGTCATGCCAGACACGGTAATTAGCATCGATGAATATTGTCCGGTTCCGAAAAATACCGAAATGATAGCGAATTAAACCGCTGAGATCATAGGCATATTTGTGATTATTGCCGATAAGAGCTGCTTTACCATGAAGGTAATATCCTGCATTTATGGTTGCATCGAAGGAATTGCGAAGCGAAAAATCCCGATTGTTGTATTTCTGAATAAAATAATATGAGTAAGCACCCTTGGTACCCCAACCTGCCTGGAATGCATTCCACCAGGTTGATCCATTTTCATTCTCTGCGCGACTGAGAGTATGAATGCATTGATGATAGAGCGAGCCGGTAATGATACTTTTTGTAAATGAGTACCGGAATGTGGGAGTTAGAATGTAACGAATTTTATCCATTGTGATCGGTTCATCCGGAAGACGGGCAATGCTTGTACTGGCTGCTGTCAGAAAGTCGAATGCCAGATCTTTATAGCTTATCAGTGCAATATTAATCATCATATCAGAGCGATAACCCGGACTCATATCACCATATTTTGGTTTTCCGTAGAGATGCGCACCGATGGAAAAAAGGCCATTGGCCCTGAAATGCATATTGAAATCAGAATCTTCTTTCTTATTCCCAGATGCAAACAGGACCATTACTATGTATATAATTAGTAATAATATCAATTGTAATCTCATTTGTTTTTTACACTCCTGCAGACACGAAAGCCAACCCCGTCAAATCGCCGGAATGATTCGCCATAATGGCGATTGGCACATCGCAGATTCCAGATATATTCATTCCAGTTCCCACCACGTGCAACGCGATATGGATATTTTTTTGCATCATCGGGACCAGAAGGGTTACCTGTCGGGCTCTTTTTATAATACTGTGGATCATACCTGTCCTGACACCATTCCCAGGCATTCCCAAGCATATCGTAAAGGCCAAACTGATTGGGTAAAGCAGTTTTTACAGGTGAAAGCTGCTTTTTGATTACAGCATACTGTGAAGCACTGTCTTTTTTGTCACCCCAAAAAAAATCGCTACCGGTTCCACCACGGGCAGCATATTCCCATTCTGCTTCGGTAGGCAGGCGATATCCTTCACCTTTCCATTTGCAGTAAGATTGTGCATCTTCCCAGCTCACACCTGTAACCGGCAGGCTCAACCACTCTGTTCCTGTCAGATCATCCACTTTGCCGGCAAAGAACCGCTTATTCCAGAAATATGGCATACGGCAATCGCCGCTCTGTACGCACTGAAAGTATTCCCAGATAGTCACTTCGGTTATTCCGATGTAAAACGAATCGACATGTATCTTGTGAGCCGGTTGCTCATCTTTGGGACCATGGCTGCTTCCCATCATAAAATCGCTGGCAGGGATCAGTATCATATTGGTGATGGTGGAATCTGCTGCATTGATAACTGCTGCACCGATTATGATGATATATATTAAATGTACCAGTTTCATTTATGCTCCAATTAGCTTAACTCTGATGCCTAACATTTTATTCCTTAGATCCCCCCACTGGAAGCGCCCCCTTATCAAGGGGGGATTCTCTTCAATCTGTTTACAGGCAATATCCACTTCACTCATTGCGTTACAATCATTTTACGTGATCTATCTGTTAATCAGATTTTTTGGAACGCTTTCCAGGCAGATAAACACTCATACCAAACTGGGATATCAGAGGGCTGATTTCTACCTCTTTTGTAACCGGAATGATTCCGGTAATTCCAGCATTAATCTCCATAAATCTCCATTTTGTCGGTCGCAATATACATCCCAGGGAAAGATTTGCGGATTTGATTACAGACTCTTCCATGCATTGGTTGTCATAACAGCCATTTTTGGTGATTTCTTTTGACCCGGAACTTATAAAAACCAGCTCAAAATCACTATGCCAAACCGGACAATGCGTTCCAATAATCAATCCACCATTGTATGCTCGTGATTCTCCAATATCTCGTTTTTCGAGTATTCCTCCGCAAAAAACAGCTGCAGAAATATTGCGAAATAACTGTTTATTACCCACATCAAAAAGTGCAATCTTAACGCTTCCACATTGTGCTCGAGGTAAAACTGCAAGCAAGGAAAAAGCCCGTATCTCTACACGATCTAAGATACCCCATCGAAAAAAACCATCAAATCCTTTTCCATAATCAATATCATATGTTTTAGATTTAATAACTGTGGATGGTAAATTCATACCCAGACCGAACTTACCAGTTACTCTTGCAGATTGAATCATCGGAAGCGGAGAACATGATATAAGAAGTAATAGAATGGTAACTATACCATATAATATTGATGAAATTGTTTGCCTGGCTATGTCAGAATGTTTTAAATAGTTATTCAGTGTCATTTTTTAAAGTTACTCAAAATGTGAACGTTTTGTTTGTTAGTTTTATTGATTCCTGCCCACATCTGTCACCAATAGCAGGGCGCTCCGCGCGCACTCTTTTGTGGCGTGATTATTTATACTTGTGTCAGTCGAATCCCCATATCAAAAGCTTTTTTGCAATCAATTGGAAATACATCTTCTCTCTGTTTTGTTTTTTTTATTGGGTCAAATCGGTCAGCTACGAATTTAGAATAATCAGGAAATTGATAAGTATCAAAACTGTACAACTTTTCTACAGAACCAAATGCCCACTGTGCAACCATTTCGAAAACTGACAAATTTTTATCTATATTATTTTGCTTCATTTCTGTCTCATTATTGTTCATAGTATATATGAATCCGACTTTGATTTTTTTGGGGAACAAAGTAATCGGAGGTGTTGTGTATGTCACATATGGAAACATTAATCTCTCTAAAAATGACTTCATTTCGCCAGAAACTGTCCTATAATAAATTGGACTGGCCATTACTATCGCATCGGCACTCTCAATATCTTTAAAAACAGGCTCTAAATCATCATGGATTGAGCATTTACCATAATTTGTTCCATTCTTTACCTTACAGTTAAAACAACTACGACATCCTTTATAGTTTAAATCATAAAGATGTATCAGTTTTGTTTTCGCACCTTCAGAAACTGCTCCATTAAGGACATTTTCTAATAGTTTCGCAGTATTTCC
>DATAMG010000126.1:0-62972 GCA_036260705.1 Chitinispirillaceae bacterium
GGTTGTTGGTATAATTCTGGCAGATTCGATACAAGCTTTTTTATCATGAGGAGTTTTACGGATTACCAGATCTGCTATTCCTCCAAATTCGCGGTTGAAACTTTTCTGACTGGATAAAAAATTACCCAAACTGAAAATAACAAAAAAGTTTGCTGTGCTGTCAAACATGTATGGTTGCAGTACATGAGGGTGGTGCCCCAAAACGATTGAAACACCATTTCGTTGTAAGAAACGAACAAGTGATATTTGGGATTTATCCGGTTGAGAACGGTTTTCCACTCCGAAATGAACCGAAGCTATTATCAGATCGACATTTTGCTTTTCGAGATAAGAGATCTCATTTTGTATAGATAAGGTATCGATGATGTTAATGTGTTTACTTATGCGGGCTGATAGATCACCGTTAATTCCGTAACAGTAGCTGATAATACCGATTTTGAGATTTTTTACCTTTAAAACAAGGGACCGGCTGGAAACACTGGTATCTATATGGGTTCCGGTGTGGTGGATACCCAGGGAATCCAGAAGCTTTATTGTATTTTTGAGGCCTTTGACACCTCTATCAAACGAATGATTATTGGCAGTGGTGAGTACATCGATACCGGCGTTTTTGAGATTTGCAGCCAGGATTTGGGGACTGTTAAATTCCGGATAGCCGGTGATGCCCAAACTGTCTCCGGCCATAACGGTTTCCAGGTTAGCTATTACCAGATCTGCTTTTGAGATCAGTGGACGAACCATCTTGAAGATGTCATTGAAATCATACCCTTTTGATGGATG
The DNA here is from genome assembly GCA_036260705.1 of Chitinispirillaceae bacterium. Lineage (GTDB taxonomy): Bacteria > Fibrobacterota > Chitinivibrionia > Chitinivibrionales > Chitinispirillaceae > JAAYPC01. Next base: position 781 of record DATAMG010000126.1, read on the forward strand.
ATGTATAGTCTCCAGTAGTGAAATATGGGTCATGATATCCCCTAAGCCCATGATTTTTAAACGATAGGCGCTGCTTTTAGAATAGGCAGGCAGAGCAATAATAAGAAACAGTATAAGCAGATGCTTTATATTTGAACTTAAAATGGGTATGGCCATATATATTTGAGGTTGTGTGACATTTTAAATAGTTATATGGTAATTATGCTATGAGTACAACCGGAAGATAAGTCTATTATGTAGGTTTTAATATGATATCGGCTTAGAAAAAAATAATTTCGGGTAGGTTGGGGAGGAGAGTGTATTTGGAATTATCAGGAAAGTACGTGAAAAAGGAAAATTCCATAAGTGATTGCTGCTCATTTATCGATATTTACCTGGAGAAAAAGTCTGACAATTACATAATGAAAAAATAATTCGCATTTCCAAATTAACAGGTATATAAATTATTTGGCAAACAGAGTATTTTAATTTATGTTATTCGCTATCGGTAGATTTTTCAATTTGTATTTGCAGAGAAAACAGATGGAAATATTGATTTTCTGATTTGAAAATGCTGCTCAGGCGAATTTAATATAGAAGTGAATGAGATACATCTAAAGTTCAAAATCAATTAAATTGGGCCACTTTTATAGACTGAAAAAAAATTAAAATCACCCCAAAAAGAGGGAAATGGTCAGATGAGTGTAAATGATATCAGGGTACTTATCAATAAATTAAATGTCTGTTGTCAGAAAGTTTTCCAGGAGTCTGTCAATAATTGCATCAGCAATACCAATTACGAACTTACCTGGGAGCATATTCTGCTGAGTTTGCTGGAAAATAACAATAATGATGCTTGTCAAATTCTGACGTACTTCAAAATTGACACAAGCCGTTTGAAAAAGTCTTTGGTGCATGAAATAGATTCATTTCCTACCGGCAACACTGCAAAACCCACCTTTTCACCTGTGCTGGTCAATTTATTGGAAAAAGCCTGGAATCTGAGTTCATTGCAGTATAACCAGACAGCAATCAGATCAGGGATATTATTTGTGGCTGCGATCGATGATATAAAACGATCATTCTCACCGTATGCTGATCAAATGCGGGATATTGATGCTAATGAGTTGATGAAGAACTTTTTTCAGATTATCGAAAAGTCTTCAGAAAATCAACAAAACGTTGATTGCCAGGGTGTTCAATCACAGGAAATCAAAAGTGAGCTGGAAAAGTACTGTAAAAACCTTACTTCCGATGCCAGAGCAGGAAAAATTGATCCTATCTTGGGAAGAGATGATGAAATATTCCAGGTAATTGATATCCTTAGTCGCCGGCGTAAAAATAACCCTATTCTGGTGGGCGAAGCTGGCGTTGGAAAAACTGCCGTCATTGAAGGGTTGGCGCAATATGTTGCAGCCGATCAGGTACCGTTGTCTCTTAAAAATGTGGAAATATGGGAGCTGGATCTGGGGTTGTTGCAGGCTGGTGCAAGCGTAAAGGGAGAATTTGAAAAAAGATTAAAAAGTGTAATTGATATTGCAAAGAAAAGTTCGGGTCGCATAATTCTATTTATCGATGAAGCACATACTCTGATTGGAGCTGGTGGAGCTGCAGGAATGGGAGATGCGGCCAACCTGCTTAAACCAGCTCTGGCACGAGGTGAATTGAGAGTATGTGCTGCTACCACATGGCTTGAATACAGAAAATATTTCGAGAAAGATCCTGCTTTAACCCGTCGTTTTCAAATGGTAAAGGTTGATGAGCCTGATGAAGAGAAGAGCTGTTCAATGCTAAGAGGAATTGCTCAGGTATATGAAAAGCATCATGGAGTGCACATTACTGAAGAGGCTATCAAAGCTGCGGTTTCTTTTTCTAAAAGATACATTTCTGGCAGACAGTTACCTGATAAAGCTGTTGATGTACTGGATACTGCCTGCACACGTGTGAAAATGAGTCAAACTACAGTTCCTCCTGTTATTGAACATCACAAAAAAGCATCTACGAATGCAAGTAAGGCTCTAACTATATTAAAAAATGATATGGCGGCCGGAATACCCGTCAATAAAAATGAAATTGCCCGCTATGAAGATATTCAAACTCAAAGTGAAAAATCTATTTCTGAATTAACCCAACAATGGGAGAATGAGAAAAAGATTGTCGATAAAATCAAAGAACTTCATACCTTAGTTTTTAAACCATCTGATCAATCGTGCCAAACAAATGATACTTCCAAAAGAGATCTGGAGATTCTTTATTCTGAATTTCAGAATGTTGCAAATAAATCACCTATGGTTTATCCATATGTTTCTGCGGAAGTATGTGCTCAGGTGATAGCTGACTGGACAGGAATTCCTGTCGGTACAATGGTAAAGGATGAAGCACAAACTCTTCTTGAGCTGGAAAACAGACTTTCCGAGAGAGTTAAAGGACAGCAGTATGCAATTGCTGAAATATCTTCTGTTATTCGATCTGCCAAAACTGGAATAACCAATCCAGATGCACCGCTATCGGTTTTTTTGTGTACAGGGCCTTCAGGGGTTGGAAAGACAGAGTGTGCACTGGCATTAGCTGACATCCTTTTTGGAGGAGAAAAATTCTCTACGATTATTAATATGTCAGAATATCAGGAAAAACACACTGTTTCTCAATTAAAGGGTTCTCCTCCAGGTTATGTCGGTTATGGTGAGGGTGGGGTTCTTACCGAAGCAGTGCGTCAGAAGCCTTACTCAATAATCATTCTGGAGGAGGTTGAAAAGGCTCACCGTGATGTACTGGAGATGTTTTATCAGGTTTTTGATAAAGGGATTATGCGTGATGGGGAGGGACGCGACATTAACTTTCGAAATACAGTAATTTTTATGACTTCAAATCTGGGAGCTGATGCTATTCTTGATGCACAGTCACAGGAAATGTTCGAATTCGATTCTATAAGAGAGCTCATAAGACCGGAGTTGACAGAGTTCTTTAAACCAGCATTACTGGCCCGTTGTACAGTTATTCCTTTTATGCCACTTACAGAAGATGTTCTGAGTTCTGTTATAACTCTTAAACTGAAAAAAATTCAAAAGCGGCTATCTGATCTCCATCAGACCAATTTTTCCTTTACCGAAAAGGTAATTTCTGCTGTAATACAACGTTGTTCGGCAGCTGAATCTGGAGCCAGAAATGCAGATATGATTATAAACAGCAGCATTCTTCCAGCGATCTCCAAATCTCTTCTTTCAAATATTAGAATGGGCGATTCTCAAGCTCAAATAAGCATTCAGATAGATGCTGATGATGCAGGAGAATTCCAAATTAATCACCAATGGATAGAAATGGAAGTATAAACGCTACTAGGAAAAGAAAAGTTATTTCACGTATTAATATACCTAATCGAAGTAATTTGGCATAACAGTGCTTCTGGTTTGTGCCATTTTATTTTTTTACCAATTCGACTATTGATCAATACTATATTATAAAGTTTATCGTATCTCAAAGCTGATAAACCATATTGCTTGCTCATATCATAAATTGAATATGCATGAATTATTAATAAAGGCAATTTTTCCAAAACATGACAGCTTAGTAATATGATAATACCCGTTCTGACGTTTTTTGGATAGAAAGATAATAACAGATGCAATTAGTTATCAGATTGTCTGCAATACTTATTATGGTGACAGGATCATTTTTTTTGAGCACTGGTGCAGTCGATATTTCAGGAGATATTTCATTGTTTGAGTTTTCAAAAGAAAAAAATCCCTATAGGGTTACCGGTGATATATATGTTCCTTCGGAAAAAAAGGTTATTATTCCTGCCGGTGTACTATTTCTGTTTAATGCACTGGAAAATATTACCTTAAGAGTGGAAGGCAGTCTGGTTGTCCATGGAACAAACGATGAACCGGTTATTTTTACCTCAAGCAATGATCCACAGTATAATCCCGATTCTCTGGCATCGGTATATGACTGGGCTGGTATTAAAATTTCTGGTTCTGCTCAGCAGGTTATGTTAAGATGTGCAGTAATAAAATATGCCCGTAATCCTGTGGAAACCCGAATTCCTACAACCCGATTTGAAAATGTTCAGTTTTCCGATAATATGTACAGTCAGCTCATCATAAATGGTAAGGAGTATGACATTTCTCAGGAGCAGTTGTTTGATTACCCAGCTCAAATATCTGAAACTTCCAAGCATGACACTTTAAAATATAAACCTGATGCAATAAAACTTATTTCCAGTGATACTGATTCCTCTACAGCAGATATTACTTATGAACCTGAAAAAAGCAAATGGTGGCATAAAAAAGCAGTACGATTGACGATCCTTGGAGCTGGTATTGTTACTGCCGGCTATGGTGTAGCGGCAATTATCAGTTCTCAATCTCATGCTGATAAGCATGATCAATTAATGGCTGATTTTTATAATGACGATCTACCGAATAATAAAAGGGAAAATGCTTATTACCAGGCTAAAGATGAAAGTAAAATCAGCAACGCAATGTCAAGTTCTGCAATCGCGAGTTTCGCAGTAAGTGGAGTATGCGTTTTAGGTTTTGTTTTAACTATTACTTTTTGAAATCGAAGGATTTTTCTATTTAGTGGCAGCAATAAATGACGACCCGAAAGATAAGGACCAGAAAATTTCCGATTCGGAATGGATCCGGACTGTTTCTGAAAACTCGCTTCAACATTCTCCTGTAGATCAGCAGGCCTATATAGAGGGATTAAACTCGATACCTGATGCCAAAACGGGTGATCAACTTGGTTCAGGTAGAATTGTCAGTGTATTGGGTGAAGGGGGCATGGGACGGGTATATAAGATCTGGTGTGAAGATCTTGAATTATTTCGTGCAGTAAAGGTGGTCCTCCACAGCAATGATATTTCTGTCGTCAAACGATTTCAGCGTGAAGCAAAACTGACAGCCAAACTCGATCAGAGCAATATTGTTAGATTGTATGGTACCGGTATCTGGAAGGGATGCCGGTATATTGAAATGGAATATATTGAGGGGACATCTTTTGATGTTCTTCTGAAACAGAGAAAAAAACTTGATATCAGTATCTGTGCGGCTATTGGTCTTATTGTAGCCAAAGTCCTTGCTTATGCACACAATCATAATTACACTCTCGATGGAGCTGTTTGTTCAGGTGTAATTCATCGGGACCTGAAACCTTCAAATCTGATGCTCACTAGTAGCGGAAAGCTCAAAGTGCTGGATTTTGGTATCGCACGTCCGCTTTCTACTGAATTACTTACATTGACAACAGGTGTTGTCGGCTCATTGTATTATTTACCACCAGAGCAGCTTGATGGCAGTGATATTGATTATCGGGCAGATATCTATTCGCTGGGTGCCGTGCTTTACGAACTGGCCAGTGGGCAGGTTGCTTTCCCCTTTAACAATCATCGGGAATTTTATACCAATAAATCACGTGGGATATATACACCGCTTATCAAAGTATTACCTCATATTCCCGATAAGTTTTCAAGTATCGTGGATTGTTGTCTTAATGTGAATCCAAAGCATCGATTCAATGATGCATCTGAGTTGATTGAAGAATTAAAGGACTATATTTCAACAGATGATAAATTCAGCTCTATTTACGATGAAAACACAGATTGTCTTCGTTTAGAAATAAATCCATCATACAATCAACAGCCTGATTCAAAAAAAAGTACCCGATCTCGCACCCGTTTTCGTACGAAAACGCATATTAAAAAACCCCGAACAAAGAAATACATAGTATTAGGAGGTATTTCAGTTCTTATCATTTGTGCTGTTTTAATCTGGCAATTCCACAGTCGGATATTTGATGATGAAACAGTGCAGCCGGATCCGCCAGTGCTTCTGTATCCTAAGCAAAATCAATCGTTTGCTGGAGATTCGATCTCATTTGTATGGAAAAAAACAGAAGGTGTATCCTTTTACAATTTTGAAATGTCATTGGACAAGGATTTCGCCAAACAATCCTATCTTTATCACAATTTGACTGATACGTTTTTGGGCGTAGTTTTAAAGAGGAATGGTAGACCGCTTTATTGGCGTGTAGCATCCTGTATAAAAGAAAAATGCAGTGTCTGGAGCGAATCCTTTGCTATTTTACCTTCAGAATCAATAGCTGTAAAAGATACACACCTGACACCAATACTGATCCAACCTGTTAATAATCAGAAAAACGTCAGACTTCCGGTAAAGCTGAGCTGGTGCAAAACAGCACCATCAATACTTTATTCTGTACAGATATCTTCAAATTCTGATTTCAGAACTATTATCAATGAGGCCAAAGTCACAGATACTTTTCTTATTTTAAAGTATCTCACTTATAATAAGACATTTTTCTGGCGTGTAGGATGTGCCGTAACAAACGATTCAATGAAATGGTCTTCAGTACAGTCTTTCATTACGCAAGAAAAACCGATGTATGGAGCCGAACAGCTTTCAAAAATTTATAAAACATCGAAGATGACTGAAATTGCGCTGATGGCCATCGGAAAAAAACAAATAAGTGATGCAGAAGAAGCAATAAAACATATTGATAAGAGTAACTCGCTTTACCCGGAAATAGTGCTCAGGCTTGCAGATTGTTACCTGAATATGAGAATGCCAGAAAAAGCCAGGCAGATATTGAGTGGTATAAAAAGCGATGATGCACTGTTTTTTATATGCAGCGGTCGCATTCTGCTACAGGAGAATAGATACAGTGGTGCCCTTGAGTTTTTTAAAACTGCTCAAAGCAAGTCTTCTGTTATATTTAATTTTCACCAAATAATACATGATGCATCCTATTACTATGCAGAAACGATACATAATATTTTCATCAATGATCCAACATTTGAAAATAAAGAGCAGGCATTAAAAGCATGGGAAATCATTATTACGAAATTGTACAAATCAGATAAGACTAACCCCCGTTTTAAGCATGCTGTGCAAGCCAGTAACCAAATCGCCCAGGTACCGGTTAAATAGCTACTATTCAAAATTGAATTAAAATCAATCTACTTATGTTTCGACCTGTTTTATTGGAGTTTCGAAAGGTAAACTATAATCAAGCATGAGCGGCTATCTTTTTATTGTTTATCATATTCAGCTTTAACCTAAAATACGCAGTTCAATGCAGCGCATACGCGCCCCGATGCAAGACCGGGAAGCCATTCACGCGGTTTGATCTGAGATAGGCCTTTCTGCACGTGGGGCAGTCAAAGAGAAAAATTTATTATCATTTTGGCAGGACTTTTCCATTTCAGAATAAAGCCAGTATTTCTATAGTGAGAAGAAGAGTTGTGCCAACAACAAATCCTGGAACGACTTGGCGCCTATGTGTTGAGTATAGTCCGCGATTGCAGCTCCAATAATATGCTCCGGCAGTGGCTACTCCCAGTCCAAGCTGCCACCAGGCTTTTGAGGACATTATTTTTTTTCGGGAAAGTGGGTCGTTGATAACACCTGGGTTGTTCTTATCTATATATATGTTGTTTTTTCGAAGAGGAATATAGCGGGAATTGGGGTTTCTTATTTCAAGTGTAAAGGTTCCCTGGTCAATCTGTTCATCAATAAGCGGAGTTTTTCCTATTGGGGTTAAAAGAAAGACCTCGGAGCTGTCTGGTTTGCTGGTAACTGTCAGTTTCCCATAATCTTTTTGCAGTGGAACATTCAATGCGGTTTCGCTGTTTTCAGAGATTTCAATAATTTTAGTATAATCAATTTGTTGAGTTTGATCACGCAAATAGATGGTATGCTGACCTGCTGTTAGTGGATGCTTAAGCAACGGGGTTTGACCGATCAATTGTCCATCAATATAAAGAGATGCATTCGGTGGGTCTGTAGTAATGGTAAGTATGCCGTTTCCCTGGGCCATGGCTGGTTGACTCGAAAAAAAATGCACAATAAGCACTATTATAAAAAAAAACGCATTGTTTGGTGCTATAGGCACTGAACAACCTCCCTTGTAAGTTTGATATCGAATATATTCCAGCTCTATATTATTTAAAGCTGCAAAAGGACAACAAATCTTATTCTGTGATAATAATTTTCAACAGAAATGGTGTTAGTTGATACCCAATTTTACTTTGTTGCTTCTGATATAATATATATATTTAAAAAAAAATAAGAAACTGATTACGATATAGCAAAATTAACGCTTCAAATTTGTTGATAATTTTTGTCGATCTATACTTGAGAAAACATTCTGGCCAGAGTGGGACGGATTCTATTTGAATTCTGTCCCTGATGGGAGATCAAATAATATGGTTCAAAATTATGCTGACTGATAAAGTTATCTGGAAAGACGGACTTTTCGTACTTCCGCAGCACTTCCAGCAATTCGAAAGATATATTTTAGACATGGTGCTGCAGTCAAAAGCTGTATCATTTCCCTACATATACGGATTTGCATCCTGCAGCATTGATGTAAAGCTATTAAATAAGGGAAAATTTGCCCTGACAGAAGCTCATGGGATTATGCCTGATGGCACGCCCTTTTCTGTGCCGCTTAAAAACGCAGTTCCTTCGATACGATCCGTTGAAGAGTACTTCGGGCATCAGAAAACATATCTTGATGTTTATCTATCGCTTCCTATGGTCCAGGCTGGCAGACCAATTTGTTCGGATAATACTGCTGCTATTGACACTAGATATAAAACTGAAGTTGAAACGATCATTGACGAGATTTCTGGAAGTATATCTGAGGAGATTGAAATAGGGAAATGTAATTTTTCAATCCGTTTTGAAGGAGAATCTCTTGATGCAGTATCTTCACTTCGTATAGCACGGCTAAAACGTACTGTTAATGAAGGTATTATCATTGATGAAAGTGTTTCACCAACTATTATCTGTATTGGAGCATCCTCGATTTACCTGAAAAAATTAGGAGCACTTCTATCTGAACTTCATGCAAAAGGCGAGGAGCTTCTTAGCGGCAGAAAACAACTGTCTCATCTGTTGTCAATTTCAACTCCAGAAGAAATCGCGAATCATTTTCTTCTCACAAGCATAACAACGCATACTCCGTTACTGGATCAGTTTTATCAGCGTGCATCTGAGGTACATCCCTACACCGTATACTGTCAGGTTTGTCAGCTTGCCGGTGCACTTCAGGCTTTTGGAACTAAAAATGAAATTTCCCAGCTGCCAGTGTATGATCATGTGGATCCATGTAGTTCGTTTGATATCATGCACTCATCGATTCATACTGTTTTAATGGCAGAATATTCATCCCGAAGCATACGGATTCCTATTGATAAAATCGCAGATGCCACTTATTTATGCAAAGTGAGTGACTCAACCTTGTTTTTTCAGGCTGAGTTTTATCTGGGTTTATATGCAGATGATTCTCATGAAATAGTAATCAATACAGTTCGACGTACCGTAAAGATGACATCGTCCGATGAATTGCCAAGACTTACCATCGGGGCATTACCTGGGTTGCGCTTAGATCCGGTGAATCCACCAGCAGATCTGGCTACAAAAAAAGATTACCTTTATTTCAGCCTGATTCGGGAAGGTGTGCATTGGCAGAAAATTCAAAATGCAAAAAATATTGCATTTTATTTTCCTGACACATTAAACAATCTCTCAATGGAACTGTTAGCCATTAAGATGCGTTAAGGGGATCTGATGCCAAGCAATTTGGAAAAAACCATTTCTACTCTTACGCTTAACATCAACCTGAGCAAGTTGATGGATCCCACAATTTCAATCAGTACACTATGCAATGATATCTTTCTGATTATTATAAGTATGCGTGAGCAGCAAGATTTGGGAACTCCCGAATCGCTTCGCAAGTTGTTAAAGCATTATATAGAAATGTTTATGCAGAATTGTAGCGAAATGGGAATTGACTCAAAAATAGCTGAATCGGTCAAATTTGCGTTAATTGCACTTATCGATGAAACAGTGCGGAGTATTCCAGGTAAATGTTGCGATTTCTGGAACGCACAGCCGCTGCAATTTGAGTATTATACTGAACAAATGGCCGGAGAAAAGTTTTATCAGGATTTGAGTGACCTAATGGCTAATCCTCAGTCAAATTATGCAACCCTGGAAACTTTTTTTTATTGTCTTTCATTAGGGTTTCAGGGGCAGTACCTGGGGAGAACAGAGGAAAGGGAAAAGGTAATTCACCAGCTTGCGACTGTGCTGATTAAGACCAGGATGCAAACCAGACCTCACCGTAAAAAAACAATTGTAAATTTGAAAAGACAACCACGTGTTGCTTTTTTTATTCCGACCTGGTTAATTGCTTCAATTACAATCGCAACAGCAGCGATTATCTGGCTTGGAAATTCGATCTCAATCCGCTCACTTTCACAAAAATCAGTTAAGAATATAAGTCAAATTTCTGGAATGACTAATCGGTAATAAAGATATTCAAGCGATATCTGAGAAGAATGATTATGAATGAATTAACTCCTTATGAGCTTATTGAGAATGCGCTCGATTCGATACATCGCGCTGCAGCTCTGATTGGTGGTAGGGAGAACAATAGCATCACTTTTTCTGCCATAGAAAAAGCCGCATTGCTACTTGAAAAAGTAGTTCCAGTATTATCTGATATTACAATTCAAAATACGGATCAGGAATCTCAGACTTTTATCTATATGCCACAAGTGTTAGATGTTGAGGCGATGCTTAAGCCAATTCCCGGAGATAATCCTGTTGGAATCAATGCTCGTCTTTCCGGAGAAGTCAATAACCTTTTAAGCTATGTGGTTAACCGGACGCGTGCAACCGATTTCAGACCACAATATTTCGAGCTCCTTACAAAAGCAAAACAACTTCTGATTGAACGCAGTAAAGATCTGGGAGTCGCTGTGCGCCTTATCGAAGCGGCAACAGATGAATCTGGATTTAGGGCTGTGGCTGATGGGTTGTTTCTGATAAACGGATTATTCTCTAATTTCTGGGATGGACTTTATCCCGAAAGTGAAGATGGTGATTGCGAAGCCCGTGCCAACGAACTGACAAAACTTGAGGAACTGCTACTTGCCAGATTAAATGCCCGTTATGGACAGCCTCATGAATATTCACCCACCTGCGTCGATCTCAATGAAGCCGAGCAGGAGGTTGCAGTATTCAAAGCAATTATGGAACAGTTTGATATTCTTGATAAAACCACAGATGAGCGTTTCGATGATCAGGCGCCCGATCTTAATGAGCTCAGGTCGTTTCTGAGGATGTTTCAAAGCCGTATCGATGCGCAATGTACAGCATTCAAGCAGAGCATCTCCCAGGAGCAGGATGCGCAAAAGTGGGAACGTGAACAAGCTGTAGCGGTTGTTATGGATGCAGTCGATCGTGAAACCGAAAGACAACAGACTATAAGTGAAACACCTGACACTGGCATAATAAGTCTGGAACCTAAAAATCTAGATGATGCGATTGGTAGAATTAATTCGTGTGCTAAATTCATTGTAAATAATGCTCCGCAAGATCCTCTTGGTTATATTGTTAATCGTAGCTGTAAATGGTTCAGCCGTATTCCCAATGCTTCTTCCGGAAGCGTTCCGGAGGAGCGGAAACGCAAAATAATGGAGGCATTTTCCTCACAGCAATGGGAAGAGTTGCTTAGGGAATCAGAAGCAGTTTTTAGCGAAGGCGGGCACCGCTGGCTTGATCTGCAACGTTATCAGGCTGTAGCTGCGCAAGGTTTGGGTTCCGGTTATGAGACTGTCGCACGTTTTATTATCTCTGCGGTTGTTGATTTCGCAGCCGACAATCGAAAGCTGCTTGATGAAACTATGGAAGACGGCACGCCATGCTCTTCACCGGAAACTACCGAATGGATACGTATGGAAATAGCCAATCGGGGTAATCTGCAGTCTGGTGAAGGTTTTGGTGGTAAATCTGATGCATTTTTTAACAGCGAGATCCAGCGGGCTAACGATCTGGCTGATAAAGGCAGGTCTGGAGCTGGAATGAATCTGCTGCATTCGCGTCTGCAACAGGCCAGCAGTTCCAGGGAGAGGTTTTTATGGCGCCTTACGCTTGCTGAATATTGCATTAGAAATGGCCTGACTGAAATAGGACTGGCTGCAATCGACAATCTTTTAGAAACTATTGATAAATCAAAGCTTGATGAGTGGGAAGATACAGGTCTCTTTGCACGTGTTTACAAAATTGGATACACTGGATATCGAAGCCTTGGTGAGAAGAGGGCACCCAAAGAAAAAATTGAATATTTCTATCGTCGGATTTGTCTATACGATCCGAAATATACTATAGCTTCGGAAAACTGAATCTCTATCAGTTGAAAATGTAATTAGAATTGTTTTAAAAAAAAATGGTATTTTGGAATTATTAGCAATATTTCATTCCTTGAAAGGAGCCGCTGTATGCCGGAAAGCAAACAAAAAAAACTCGAACGGGTCCGTCCACCGAAGGTGCAGATTTCCTACGAAGTCGAGACATTGGATGCTGTTGTAAAAAAGGAACTGCCTTTTGTTATGGGCGTGATTGCCGACCTCAGCGGAGACAATGAGGTAAAAAATGCTAAAGGAAAACCATTGAAAATCACCGAACGGAAATTTTCCAACATCGATCGTGATAATTTTAATAGTATTCTAAAGAGCAGCCGTCCCAGGGCAACTTTTCGAATAGCTGATAAACTTACGGGAGATCCAGAAAAAACCTTAAGTATTGATCTTGAATTCCAGAATATGGATGACTTTCACCCTGAAAAGATTGCTGAAAAAATTGAGCCTTTGCGTAAGCTCATGGAGGCTCGTCGTCGCCTTGCATCGCTTAAGCAGAAAATGGATGGTAATACCGATCTGGAGAACAGCCTCAACGAAATTCTCAGAAATGTTGATCTGCGTCAACAGGTTAAATCGTCACTTGATACAGATCAAAAACCAGAAAATCCCCAATCATAATTTCAGCAAATAAATGAGGTCTACAATGAGTGAAGAAAATGTATTGGAATCAGTCAATCAGGATGCTCGAGAGGCTACTTCCTATAATGAAGATATTGTGAGCCAGATTCTTGGCAGTGTTGATTTATCTCACCAGCAAAGAGTCAAAGATGAGCTCAAGGAATTTGTTGATTCTCTGATGCAGGGGCAAACAGTTGCTTCAGATGCATTGAACGCTATCGATATTCAAATCTCTCGAATCGATGAACTTTTGTCAGCACAGATGAATGAAATTTTGCACAATGAAAAATTCCAGAAGGTCGAATCGACTTGGCGGGGACTTCAATACCTTGTCGATCATAGCGAAACTAATGAAATGCTAAAGATAAAGGTTATTAATATTTCCAAAAAGGACCTTTTAAAGGACCTTAAAAATGCAGCCGAATTCGACCAAAGTGCTATGTTTAAAAAAATCTATGAGGAAGAATTTGGGACTGCCGGTGGATCACCTTTTGGAGCCTTGGTGGGTGATTATACCTTTAATGTAGGTGATAACGAGGATATGACTATTTTAGAGCACATGTCCGGGATTGCTGCTGCCTCGCATGCCCCTTTCATTACCGCTCCATCACCCAGATCATTTGGTTTTGACAGTTTCGAAAAGCTTGGTGATCCCCGGGATCTTTCCAAGATCTTTGACAAAACACTTAATCCGGACATGATTCGTTGGGCGGCATTCCGGGACTCCGATGATTCACGTTATGTAGGTTTATGTATGCCAAGGATTCTGCTTCGTCTTCCTTATGGTGACAGTGGAGAAAAAGTGGAAATGTTTGATTTTCAGGAAGCTGTAGACGGAACCGATCATTCAAAATATCTTTGGGGAAACGCTGCCTGGGCTCTGGCTGTACGCATGACCGATGCATTCTCCAAGTATGGCTGGTGCGTAAATATTACCGGTCGGGAGGGAGGAGGAACTGTTGAGGGGCTTCCTGTACATACTTTCAGAACTGATTCTGGTGACATTTCATATAAATGTCCTACCGAAATAGCGATAACTGACAGGCGTGATAGCGAACTGGACAATCTGGGATTTATACCGCTATGCCATTATAAAGATACTAATTATGCGGTGTTTTTTAAAACCCATTCGACTCAGAAACCTGTTAAGTATGACAATCCCGAAGCTTCGGCAAACGCAGAACTTTCTGTACATTTGACATATCTGATGGCGGTTTCCCGTTTTGCACATTACATGAAGGTGATTTTACGCGATAAACTTGGAACACTTCAGGAAGGTGAAGATATTGAAATGTTTCTAAACAAATGGTTTTCAATGTATACACTTGCGGATCCCACTGGTGCTGGCGAAAAGCTGAAATCAGAAAAACCGCTTCGTGAATTCAAGGTATCGGTTAAGCCGATTGAAGGTAAACCAGGATCATATCAGGCAGATCTTCACCTGCGTCCACATTATCAATTACAGGACATAAATATGAGTCTTCATCTAGTTTCAACAGTATCCAAGAAATGATACAGCATAAAAGTGCTGCATCTTTTCATATGATACCCTTTTTTTATTTTCATCATACCTCTGAAAGGAGTCTGTTATGGCATTTGATGCGTATCTTAAGATCGATGGGGTAGAGGGACAGGCTGACGATTCCAAGCACGAGAAATGGATTCAGTTGCTCAGTTATGCTCATTCTATCATAAACGAAACCACTGGTCTTCACAGCGCTGGTGGTGCCCACATGGGTGGCCGTTGCCAACATAATGATATCGTATTAACCAAGCAAATTGATGGTACCAGCCCTATGCTTATGCTCGCCTGTTGTCAGGGAAAATCTCATCCAACTGCAATCATTGAGTTGGTCCGTTCTGGTGGATCAGGGATTGATGCAATTCCTTATCAGAAAATTGAACTGACTGATGTCGTAATAAAATCGGTCTGCCCGATGGGGGCGGATGGATCAACCTTTCCAACTGAGAGTGTCTCATTATCCTATGCCACTATCAAATGGACTGTAACGAAAACCAGCAAAGACGGAAAACCCGCAGGCGAAATTGTAAGCGGTTGGGATTTGAAAAAGAATACCAAGTTGTAAAAAAAATCATTTCTTTTGTGATATCACCTTTGCAGCTGCGAAGGTGATATTTCTGTTTTTTATATGAGCGATCAGTTTCAAATGACAATTATTGACCGGCTTTGCGAGGCCAGATCATCCGCTTCGATTGCAGAAATGCGTGAGATGGTACGAATCGATTTGGAAAATCTTCTGAATACCCGGCAGGGGCGCAATGACGTGCCACCTTGGTTTGAGCAATTATGCAGCTCATTGGCCGTTTATGGACTCCAAAATATTGATACTGTTGACATCAGTTCAAAGAGTGAACTCTTGAAATTGCTGTCTGACATACGATCGACAATTCAACGGTTTGAACCCAGACTTCAAAACGTGGATGTGTCTATTAGTAAGGATTATGAAGAAAAACAGGTATTGAGCCCCTTCGTATTGCACCTTCGAATCGATGCAGAAATACGACTCGGTACATACATCGATCGGGTGATATTTAATACCATGATTCAAAAAAACGGAGCAACAGTGCAAGAGGCGTCTGATCATGCATGAAGATCTGTACCCCTATTATGAGCGTGAACTTCAATATTTGCGTCAATCTACTATTGAGTTTGCCCGAAATTTTCCGGATGCCGCTTCCGCATTGCGAATTGAGAAAGACCGGGCGCATGATCCGCATGTTGAGCGCCTTTTAGAAGGGTGTGCCTTTCTGGCTGGTCGCATCCGAAGAAAGCTCGATGATGAATTTCCTGAAATAGCCGAATCGGTTTTAAGTATGCTCTTTCCCCAATACCTTCTCCCCACGCCACCTCTGGGGATTGTCCAGTTTCAGGTCGATCCTCAGGCAACAAAGTTGACTTCCAAATATCGTGTTCCCAAAGGAACTCTTCTTCATTCGGCACCGGTGCGCGGTGAACCATGCCGTTTTCGCACCTGTTATCCTGTAGATTTATTTCCGGTTGCACTTGAAGATGCACGATGCGTAAAATGGATACGTAAGACAGGTCCCGAACCGGGATGTAGCTGGCAGGCTCAGGCAGTGCTTCAACTTTCTTTCAAGGCGCTCAGTGGCTTGACATTTGGTGATTTTGACCTTCCAGGTCTGCGTCTTTTTCTTAGGGGTGAACCTCTGGCTTCCAGGCTATATGAACTTCTTGGAAGAAGGGTCGTACGCATAGAAGTTGTTTCAACTGACAACTTACTGGCCACCGAAACCCAAGGTATACGTGGAGTATTTCTGCCAGCAGAATCCATTGTGCCGGTAGGATTTGGAGATGATGAGGAACTGATGCCTTTTCCAAAAAACGCATTTCTGGGTTATCGTCTGTTGCGGGAGTTTTTTGTGCTTCCTGAGAAATACTATTTCTACGACATCGATTTCAGAGGAGCCATAGGGATGCTTGGATCACCAAAAGACATATCGGTTCGTTTCTATCTGGATCTTATGCCGGAGAATTCTTCAAGCATCAGCCGCGATCAGTTTGCTCTTGGATGTACTCCAGTGGTTAACCTTTTCGATAAAAATGCGGAACCACAAAAAACGCATCCCGGACGTCATGAATATCGTATTGTTTGTGAAGTGGGAAAACCCGAATGTTTCGAAGTATATACAGTTGATAAGGTGGAGTCAACAGATCTTAATACTGGTATGCGCAGAGTTGTTGAGCCTTTTTATTCGTTCCGGCATGCATTGCAGCCAGAAGTACCTTTTTATTGGTTTACAAGAAGAGAAAAAGCGACAGATCACTCATCCTGTCTGGACAATGAATTTACCACCGGTCAGAACGCTGATGATACATCGAAGCGCACTGCTGATGAAGTGTTTCTGGAATTATGTACACTTGATTACACCAGAGTCTCACCTGACAATCAGAGTGTCAGCATCAATATAACCTGTACCAATCGCAATCTGGTTAGGGAAATGCCGCTTCAGGAGGAGGGAAGGAGTGATTTTACCGCTGTTGATCAGCCCATTTTTGGTCCTGTGAAGGTTTTGATGCTTCAGCGTGACCAGATCCGCACACCTCTGGGGCGTGAAGATGAATATTGGACTGGATCAGACTCAAGCAGACAATGGCGTGGTGGTTACTGGCGCCTTATTTCTCATCTTTCCCTGAATTATCTGAGCCTGAGAACCGGCGGAATTAAAGCTTTGCAATCATTGCTGCAATTATACGATGTAAAAGGAGAGCCGAAAAACGAGAATATTATTTTAGGTCTCACCGGTCTTGATGTTAAACCAATAAATCGCCTTATCAGAGGTGCACTGTGTCAGGGCATAGGTATCGAATTGGCAGTAGATATTGAGCGATTTAAGGAATCATCTTTTTACCTGCTTACAGCGGTGCTTGACCGTTTTCTATCGCATTATGTGACCATCAACTCATTCACTCAGCTAACAATAGTAGATAACACCGAAAGAAGGAACAGGTTGAAACAATGGCCGATCAGAATGGGCGAACAGGTAACGATGTGATTGATACAGTGCTTGGTGAAGCCTGGGCCTTCGATTTTTTCCGGGTAATACGGAGGCTTGAGCTGACCTTGTCTGCTGCGGCTTCCATCGGCAGAAACGGACCATCTGTTGATGAAGTTGTAAGTATACGACCTGAAGCGTCATTACGTTTTCCTCCCAGTGCTATTGCCAATATTGAAACTGGAACTGACAGAAAATTTCCCCTTCTTATGACTATCACTTTTTTTGGTCTTTATGGAAGATATGGGACACTGCCGTGGCATTACACCAGCCGGATTATCCATCAGGAAAGGCCATCGATAGCGGATACCCGCTATCCCAGAAGCGGCCTTAGAGCGTTTATAGATATCCTTAATCACCGATTTGCATCTCTTTTTTATCGCGCAGGGATCAAATATAACTGGCCGCTTACTTTCCGTCAGAATGGCGAAGATGAAATTACCAGGAATTTCATTGCCTTTACTGGACTAAAAACGTTACATGTCAGCAACAAGATCGGTCTTCCTGATATAGCTTTGTTGCGTTACGCCGGTCTTTTCTTAGTTCCCAATTCCGCCTCATCGCTCACCAGTCTGCTTTCTGATTTTCTTAATACACCGGTAAAGATCAAGCAGTTTGAGGGTGAATGGTTGCAGATCGAAGAGGTGGATCGTAACAGAATAGGTTTTCGAAAAGGGAATAACCGTCTGGGACATACCTTTACTCTTGGACGGCGCATTTTCAGCCGTCAGCATCGCTTTCGAATTGTGATTGGGCCCGTTGGATACGATCAATTCAAACAGCTTCAGCCTGGCCATAAAAAGTTTGAGCAAATAGACACGATAGTGCGTATGCGTTCGGGTGCTGCAATGAAATTTGATTGCGTAATAAAAATCGATAGGCAAACAGCAACTCCTACGACACTGGGAAGGAAAAATGCTGTGCTTGGCCGCACTTTTTTTCTCTTATCTAAAAATAAACTGGGTCCCATTGCTTGTCCTGTATTTAAAAGTGAAACGAGTATACCGCATCCCGAAACCCTCGAAATGCAGGGAACGGAAGCCGAAGGGAGGTTATTATATGTCTGAAAAGAAACTTAATTTTTTTCTTGATACACCATTAGGCGATGATGCGCTTATCGTCGAAAATTTTAATGGTACCGAAGAGATTTCTAAAACTTACACATATAATATAGAGGCAAAATCGGACAAAACATCGCTTGAATTCGATGCAATGGTTGGGAAGTCAGTTACTCTTGTACTGACTCTGGCTGAAGACAAAAAACGCTTCATTTCCGGTCACGTCAAGAAATTTACTCAGTATAGCAGACTTGACGATCTCAACCATTATCATATAGAAATAGTACCATGGCTTTGGTTTCTCAAACAACGGACGGATTGTCGGATTTTCCAGGATATGACTGCACTGGATATAATCAAGGACGTATTTAATAAGGCTGGTTTTTCCGGTAAATATGAAACCAGAACTTCAGCCACTTACCGCAGACGGGAGTATTGCGTTCAATACCGGGAAACGGATTATAATTTCGTCGCACGATTGATGGAAGAGGAGGGTATCTTTTATTTCTTCACTCATACAGCAGACTCGCACAAGCTTATTCTGGGTGATTCACCATCTGCCCACAAGCCTTTGCAGCCTTCTGGTGATGTGACCTTCTACCGTGCCACCGGACAGGAAGAACAGCGATCTGCATTGATGGATTTTGTAGCGGAACGCTCTGTAAGGTCCACGAAAGTCTCTCTGAAGGACTTTGATTTTGTCAAGCCCAGCACAGATCTCACAGTGATGCATAACGAAAGTGATAAATACGAACTGTATGATTATCCCGGAAATTATACAGAAAGATCAGATGGAGAACATTATGCAAAAGTTCGGCTGGAACACCAGCGATCTCTGGAAAAGATATTTTCAGGTACATCTACAGAACGCAGATTGACTACAGGTTCAACTTTCAATCTCATTGAACATCCCAGGGATGAGTATAATGCCACTTACGTACTGAAATCAGTCTACCATATTGGAAATCAGACAGGAGATGCACATACCTATACGTGCAACTTTGAATGCATTCCATCTGATGTAACATTCCGTCCGGAGCGCAAAGCTGAGAAACCTTTTCTTGCAGGTTGTCAGACAGCAGTGGTTTCAGGCCCGCCTGGAGAGGAAGTTTGGCTAGATAAATACGGAAGGATCAAAGTACAGTTCCATTGGGATCGACAGGGCAAAAAAGATGAAAATTCAAGCTGCTGGGTCAGGGTGGCCCGTGGCTGGGCCGGCAAGAACTGGGGATTCATGTTTCATCCCCGCATAGGTCAGGAGGTCATAGTCCAGTTTATCGAAGGCGATCTTGATAGACCATTAGTAACCGGTTCTGTTTATAATGAAGAACAGATGCCACCTTACCAACTGCCGGCCAACTCTACCAAGAGTACGATAAAATCCAGAAGTTCCAAAGATGGTACACCCGATAACTTCAACGAGATCCGCTTTGAAGACAAGAAGGGGAGTGAGCATTTTCTTATCCATGCTGAAAAGGATCACATGGTTGAGGTGGAAAACAATGAGACGCACTGGGTAGGTGCCAACCGTAACAGCTCTATTGACAAGAATGAAACAATTCATGTCAAAGGAAATGAGACAATCTCCATTGATGGAAACCGCACTGAAAATGTTGAAAAAGATGAATCCATATCCATCACTGGTAATAGAACCGAGTCGGTAGAAAAGGACGAAACTATTTCTGTTACAGGTAATCGCAGCTTATCGGTAGATAAAAATTCAACTGTCAGCATTAACAAAAACGAAACGAAAAATGTAGGCGGGAGTCTGGATGAGGCGATCAGTAAAAATGCCAATTTAAATGTTGGCGATAGTCGTTTTGCTGAGATTGGCAAAAAAGATGTATTGCAAATTGGCAAGGAGTGGATGGTTGATGTCGGAGATAAAATTCTGATCAAATGTGGTGATGCTTCTATCAGTATGAAAAAGGACGGTACTATTGAAATAAAGGGTAAGGATATTAAGGTTACTGGATCGGGGAAGATAAACGTTAAAGCATCAAGCGATCTGGTTTTGAAAGGAAGTAAAATAGTTGGTAATTAGCAGAACTATAAAAATATTGTTACTACTCAGCTATTAATCGAATTAGGCTAAATATCTAATCAGAAACAATCAGAAACAATCAGAAATAATCAGAAAAAAATAGGAAAAAATATTCTAAATGAAAAATAGGAATCAAGAAAAAGAATTTGCATTGTCTCATGTTTTCTACCTGATTAAATAATTATATCTGATTAGCTCTGATTGTTTATCTCTGATTATATTTCTTTTCCGATTTGATATTTGTTCTTCGTGAGCTGAGTAGTTACAAAATTTTAAAATCTGTTCTCAAACTGAAGGAAAAATAATGCCGGCATGTTATGCACCAAGTGAAGTTGATGGTATAGATTCGCAGGAAGCCTCCATATTCGGGCAGTTTGCTGAAGAATTGATATTTGCAGATTTTTGTAAACAGTTCCCGCCTGATTCACGCTCCGTTTTCAGAGATAATTATAACCACGCTGGATATATCTATTTTTTGGCTATCAATAACCCCCATTTCACAAAAGAAAAACAGTTGGACTATGAAAAAAGGGTTTACGCAGCAGGAATGGGAAAAGTTCCTGATTTCATTGTGCATCAGGTCAGGGAAAGAGCCTTTTATGAGGTCAAACCTGATTCAGTATCAGGACATTCTGCAGGCCTGCAAAAAATTGATATTATCCAAATGATTTATTATGAATACGCACTGCCATATAAACTGGGTAGTGGCTATACTCCCCATGATCACTTGATTGCTTACCTGGGTTCAATGGCGCAAGTAAAATTAAAAGTACGATATTTTCAGAATGGATTGCTAGTATACAAGCTCTGTGTTGAAACAAAAGGTATAGTGGAATTATCTACGCTTCTGATATTGTTAAAGTTTATAATAAGGATGATAAACCAGAATAGAATAAGATATAAGGATGGTTTTCGCCCGATTGATCTTGTACCTGTTTTTCAATCTGAGATTAGTTTAGCAGATCTCGCCGCAAAATTGGGAATTATAACCGGCTCAGCTATAATTATCAGAGCTACCTGGAAGCATTTCTGGAAGGCTGTATCAAAGCGGTTTGCTTTAAGGGGTGCAGCAGCTTTAGGGTTGGCTGCTGCAGACGGACCATTACCTGTAGGAGACCTGATTGCATTGGGTTTATCCATTTGGACAGTTTTTGATATTATTTCCTTATATGATGTCCTTTGGAGAGATGCTGAAAGAATTGCCTCACAGAGTGCATAAACAAGAATGTTGTTTTTTAGTTGATATAGTGTAAACAAAAGTTCCATTTCATAACAGATCTCTGCCCTAATGTATATTATTTTTTCTAACTTAATATTTGCACGAAGTTATTGTGTTTGTCCTTTTGTGCAGACTTGAACTGGTAATATGCTGGTTCTGATCTTTAAAATTTAATTTGGATTCTCCTGATATCGGTATGGATCAAAAAGAAAATCAAAATATACCTCCTCCGGATGAAGAATGGCTGAAAACCATTTCCGATGCACCGATTTCAGATCTAAAGAAAAAATCTACACCGGTTTTTAAATCTCCATATGCTGTTCCAGAAATGCCTCTTGAGGTCAAAATAGGAGATGTTCTTGGTTCCGGCAAAATATTAGATGTATTGGGCGAGGGAGGTTTTGCTCGCGTATATAAAATTCATGATCAAAAGCTCGATCTGTACCGTGCAGTCAAGGTATTGCTTCCAACAGGGAAGAAAGAAGTATCCGACCGTTTTCTCACCGAAGCCAGAATTACCGCACGTCTGGATCACCCAAATATTGTTAAGGTTTTCAGAGTTGATGAATGGAATAGATGTCCGTTTATCGAAATGGAATTCATTGATGGTAAGTCGCTTGAGACTTTACTTGAAGAGTGTGGGAATTTTCCCGTCTATGCAGCATGCGCAGTTGGCATTTACATAGCCCAAGCCTTAAAATATGCGCATAACCTGGACTTTACCCTCTCTGACAAGCAATATAAAGGTGTTATCCACCGTGATCTCAAACCTGCTAATATCATGTTGCACCACGATGGTAGACTAAAGCTCATGGATTTCGGCATTGCTAGGCCTATTTCTACCGGACTGCATACGATGGGAGAGAATATTGTAGGGACCTTGCAGTATCTTTCGCCTGAGCAATTGAATCATAAAAATATCGACCAGCGGACCGATATTTATGCGGTCGGTGCCATCCTTTACGAGTTACTCTGCGGTATAAAGGCATTTCCCGACGAAGGATTGACAGATCTTGTAAACAAAAAGGCAAGCGGTATTTACAAGCCTTTTGGTGAGTTCCCTATTTCAGTTCCAAAAAAAATGACAGAAATTGTGGACAGATGTCTACAGGTAGATAAAGAGGAACGATATCCCAGTGCCAGCGAACTTTCAGACGCTCTTAACATTGCCTATGCACAATACGCCAGTGTACTGCCAGATATCGCTCTCAAAAATTTTATACAGAACCCCGATTATACTCCTATTCTGACTAAAGTGGTAAAAAAGAAACGGAGCCATTCTCCACGGACTGTTCCTAAGTGGCATTGGCCTGAAATGCCAAAAATCAGACACCCCCGATTTTCCTGGCCCCGTATTCCGCACTTTCATCTACCGGAAATACCCAGACTGCAATTGCCCAAAGAGCAATTTCAAAAATTGGGACAAATTATTCTGAATAAAATAAATGGTGCTTTTAAAGCGGTGATCTGGCAATTGATTCAAATCTGGAAAATTCCACATCGGGTTGCCACGTTCGCTGCTGCCAGCATCAGACGCATTCCGAAAGGTGCTTACGCAATTGCTTCGGCT
Source organism: Chitinispirillaceae bacterium (assembly GCA_036260705.1). Taxonomy (GTDB): domain Bacteria; phylum Fibrobacterota; class Chitinivibrionia; order Chitinivibrionales; family Chitinispirillaceae; genus JAAYPC01. Next base: position 24,043 of record DATAMG010000126.1, read on the forward strand.
GTTTGCGGGGGAATAATTTTTATTGTTTTTCTCACGTTTTTTGTGCTAAATCAATCTAAAGAAAGAACAAATAATTTTGCAGAAAAAAGAGATACCTTCGATACTGCATCAATTTTCGCTTTCAACACACCTTTATTGACCGATACTGTAAAAGTAAAGACAATCAAACCTGAGGTTTTTAGTCCTGGCGCAGATGAGATCATTCAATCGGAAACATTGAATGTGCGATGGCATTTAATACCGGAGGTTGATTCTTATACAGTTCAGATTGACACAACTGGAAGATTTCCTGATACGGTTTATTTGCAGACCGTTTCGACAGATACATTTTGCCAGATTAGCGATATTGGACCGGGCTTTTATCATTTTCGGGTGGGCATAAGCGGAAAAGATAGCAAACTCTGCTGGAGTTCTTCACGTTTGTTTAACTTTTCTCCTGTTTACCATACTCCCAGACTAATTGTACCCTCAAATGAAGATACTTGCACCGATCGTGAAATAACTTTTCAATGGAGAAAAGTGGCTAAAGCCAGATCATACCACATCGTTGTTTCAGCAGACAGTAACTTTAAACAATTGTTAATTGACAGCATTGGATGCAGGGATACTTTTTTTACTCACATATTTTTCGATACATCGACCACTTATTTCTGGCGTGTCCGAACCAAAGTCAGTAGCGATTGGTCACCAACCAATACATTTACCATAAGTGACAGTAACGATTACTGTGCTGATGCTGCATCTGCTTTACGTAGGGGGAGATTGTCCAGTGTTGAAAAATCACTGCAAAAGATAGCACCGGAGGATTCCTGCAGAGATACCATTGCAATCAGGCTTGCAGAAGTGTATCTGAAAAAGTTAAAATACGAAAATGCAAGAATAATACTGTCAGGTTTGACGATTCAAGATATGCTGGCTGACTATATTAAAAGCAGCATTTTGATAAGTGAGGGCAATTATGCTGTAGCACTTAATATTTTAGATACAGCAATTCATTTGAAAACGCTATTTCCAACCTGGGAAGATTCATCCAAGGTTTATTATTTGCGGGCGGTGGCAGCTCAAAAGATCTATGATGATAAAAAAGATACTAAGAACGGAAAGAAAGCCTACTATGCATGGGGTGATGTTGTTTTAAGATATAATTCACAACAATCACATGATCATTATAAAGAAGCTCTGGTAAAAATGAACCAGCTTTATCATACGGATAAGATTTTCAGATCTGCTAATGATACCCTAAAGAAGCAGCCTCCCAATTCCGATCTGCAGGGAGATTCCCCAAATAAATCAAAAAAAAACAGATGGTTTCGAAAAGTGAAACCACTATAATTCAATTTTAGAAAATAGATAAGAAACAAGCGGGCTTTTAACTAAAAGCCATACAGTTCTGGATGTCTGTCGATAATAATTCTGGCCAGAACCTGCGGAACGTATTCACGGGTTTCCATAGCCAGAATTGAACTTGTTCTATACAAGTACCAGAAATCGCGGTCGCGTATAGGATCTTCAACATTTGCCAGGGCTCTCCTTATTTTTTCTTCACCGGCATTATATGCAGCAATCGCAAGAAGTGCACCTCTTCCATCTCCAAACAACAATAAAAGTGATCTGAAATAACTGGCAGCTGCAACAGTTGACTTTTTCCAGTTCAGACGTTCATCGATGGTATTGTTAATCTTGAGGTTGAAACGACGGCCGGTACTTTCCATAAATTGCCACATGCCAAGTGCTCCGGCAGAGCTTAATGCATTTGTATCAAACATACTTTCCTGCATGGCTACATATCCCAGAATCGGTGGTACATTCTTTTGTAAAAAAATTCTTTCGATTTCCGGGAAGTAAATGCCTCTTCTTCTTCTTAATATTTCGGTAGATCTGCGCTTTTGAGTAGTGAACTGATTGATGTAATACTTTACCCGTTCAAGCATATGCTGGGGAATAGAATAGTTTTTTTCGTTCAATTCAACCATTATCTCGTCCAGGAAGACCTCTACAGTATCTGAATAAATTTTGCGCTGATCTTTTAATTCTAATTTTGCTTTAATGGAATCAAACTGTGCCTGGACTTGTTGAAGCTTTTTGTATAGTATTACCGTTTTGCTGCTATCGGTTATTCCATCCTGTGTACGTGCTTTTTCTAATAATTCGTCAAATGAGGCAATCTGATGTTTAAGCGAGCGGGCCTTTGAAAATTGATGCTTGTAGGTGAAATAGCCATTTGCGAACCATGCAATACCTGCGCAAAGTAGTATTATTATCAACCCGAAAATTAAAAAATATCTCCGTTTCATAGATATGTAGGCAGCTGTAACAGAATTAATAAAACGTTTTTGCTGTTCACCGATATTTTTGTTTTTCAGGATCTTTTCCCGTGTTTTGGGGTTTTTCACCAGTATATCGATGTCCTGAGTATTCATAATCTGTTTCTGGAGCCTTGATGATATCTCTAATGTATTGCTTGCATGAAAGGGGGCATCCAGCTCAATACTCTCAGCACTCGGTGAAACATCGAAAAGCTGTTCATCAATCTTCAAGTTCTGTTGTTTTATGTATGCTAAACTATTACTACTATCAGCATCATTGGTTTTTGGTTTAATTATCTGTTTACCCAAGCCTAATTGATGTAAATCAACGCTCTCTGTGCCTGGTGAGACATCAAAAAGGAAATTATCTTCTAACACATTCGGATTCTGAGAATTCGGCTCCGTAAATAGCTGGTTTGAATGATGCGGGGGAATTTCATCAGAATTTTCATGGCCTTCGATAATGAAGCGCAATCGTGGCCCCTGAGAGCCGAAGCGAATAATGTCGTTATGTTTCAATTCTGTTTTTGTGATTTGCTCACCATTGACGAAAACGTGATTTGTGCTTCCAAGATCTTCAATAAAAACCAGTGGGCCATTAACCTGTATAACCGCATGCCTGTTGGATACTCGCAGATCTTCAAGGCCAACCTGGATTGTGCAGGAGGAGTGGCGGCCCAGGATTGCCTTCTGATTGACAAGTTCAATCTTCTGGCTAACGCCTTCATTATTCAAAATTTCGATAAATCTGATTTGGTGTATACTCATAGATGAACCTAAAATAACTTTGGAGTATTCTTGAGCAAAGAGATTGTTTCTTGATTCGATACAGGCCACTTCGTATTTTAAAAATCTCTTAAGTAATATCGCGGCTGCCTCCTTCAAATCAAATTAATACCCTGGTGCTAGTTAAAATCCAGATAGGGTATAGTTGCGAATTCAAAAATCAATCCATACAGGTGATCTTTTTATGCTGAACATTAAACCTAAGTCTCTTCCTGTTAAAAAACTGAAAATTGAGAAAAGAAATAATTTAAAAAGCCAGCAGCTCAGACAAGAATTTTTATCAGCTATTAAGAGATATCAAGATGCCACTGGGAATGGAAGAGTAAGAAGAAAACGTCTGATTTATTCACGGCCATGGTTTTTAGTATGTGGCCCTAAGGGATCGGGCAAATCAACTCTACTGAACAAAACCGGCCTTAATTGGATTGCATCTTATCCAGAAGAGCCTGAGGAGCAACTTCAATGGCGATTTGCCGATGAAGCTGTTTGGATAGATTTACCCGGAAGTTTACTGGAAGATACTGCAAATGCTGAATTCCAGGAAATTCTGGAAACGCTTGCATGGATTCGTGGCCGACGTCCCTTGGATGGCATACTTCTTGTCATTGATTGCGAGGGATTACTTGATGCTGAACTAGTCAGAGTAAAATACAGAGCAGAGATGCTCAGAAGACGTATTGATCAGATAATAAAGTTATGGGGAATTGAGCTTCCTGTCTATCCTGTCTTTTCAAAAGCAGATAAAATAACCGGTTTTAACACAATTTTCAGTGATCCATCTGGAAAATGGAATGAACGGGTTATAGGTGCAACACTGGATGCTGTTTTAACTGGTAGAGCTCCTAAAGAGCTGTTTCTTGAAGAATTTACGTTCGTACTTGATTGGATTAAAGAGATCCAGGTAAAAATGCTGGCACGAGATAGAGACCCGGCAAACCGTAGATTAATTTGCCAGTTTCCAATTATGTTTGAATCTCTCAGAGATAAGTTATCCTCCTTAATTACATCAATGTTTAAGAACAGCGACTATACCGGAAGACCACTGTTTGGTGGTTTTTTCTTTACCAGTTGCCAAATCGGTGACTTGGGCTTTCATGATGGTGATGATCGCATTTTCGATGTCAGTAAAACCATCATTTCTCATCCGCTCAATCCTAAAAAGAAAACTACATTCATTTCTCATGACTCACTGGGTGTAAACGCTATGGCGGCTACCTATTTTGTAAATCCAATATTTACAAATGTAATTCCGAAACATGCTGCTCCCATATCCACTACAGAACAGAAATTAAGGCAGAACACCATTTCTCTATTATGGAAATCAGCTGCAGCAATTATGGTTATTATCCTGTTTTCATTTTTTGAATGGAAAATGTCGTCTATTGTCCGCAGGATCGATAAGAAGGTACGGACCGATTTCTCGATTCCAGTTACACGTTCCACTGATGGTATAAAACAGTTATATGGTTTAATGCAGCACTATCTTGATTTCCAGAGTTATGCCAGACATCGGACCTTCTCGATGTTCATCACCAGGTATGATGCAAAGGGGGTGTATTCAGAAGTCAAAGATGCCTTCATTTCATCAGTTTTTAATTACATTATGATACCTTGTTCTGATGAGTTAAAAAAAATGCAGGTTCGCATGGTAAACCTTTCTGAAAACAGCCCGGAAAATGATTTTCTGAAATTGAAACAGATGCTGCAAACCTATCTGGCCATTTCTGATTCAAACCAGAATTATTCCGGTGTTATTGATAAAAAGATAATTACTCCAGTGCTTCACAAAATGGCGCTTACTTCAATTTACGGATCTCCTAATATTACAAGCGGCCTTGATACCATGCTGGCATCTATAATTAATGAGTATGTATCTGAGTTGCAAAAGACAAATGATACAAAATACAGGATTCAGACAAATATAAATCTGGTAAGATCTGTACAGAAAAAGCTGGTAGCGATGTTTGATGTCAATGCTGTCTATGCTATGGCTTGCAGTGATCTTCTGACAAAATCAAAACAACTTGGGCTTGTTGATATCATTGGTAACGATATACCTGTTAATCTGAATTCATTGATGACACTCAATGAGGTGTATACACCGGTTGGATGGGATGGGAATGTTCGAAAAAAATTCAGAGAGGCCAGTTATCTGCGTGAAAACATAGAGGATTGGGCTATTGGAGGTAATAGAGGTGCTTATTCCGGTATTTTCAATGATCAGCAACTTCTTTATAAAGGATTGGTGCAAAGATATAGTGAAGATGTTAAAACACAGTGGCTGAATTTTATCAATTCCATTTCTATGGATAAGTTCGGTTCTCTTCTGGTCGCTCAACAACGTTTACTTCAGGTAAGTGGAGCGCAGTCTGATATTGCCAAACTTATCAACAAATTCGCAGACTGGTCGTCAAGTTTTATTAAGACAGACTCTGGCATAGTTAATGAACCGTCATTTCTCAAATTTACCGATGAAATGGCTTTTTTGCGCCAGTTTGCAGTTTCCAATTTACCTCAATATCAGAAACAGTTCGAGGAGGTCGCCAAGGGCCTGGTCAAGTCTTCGGAGGAAAATTCGATTTTGGGTATATTTACCGGCCGTGATGGTGATCCGCTGCTTGGCACGTATCAGTTTATCAGTACTTCGGTACTCTTACCATTAAGTAAAGATCAGAAAGGGTTTCTGGAGCACTTGCTGATGGAACCTTACAATCGCACCATCGAAATTCTTAAACCTGAACTTGCTAGAGATCTTGATGTAAAATGGAAGGATGTTTTTGAATTGTTTGACGGCTCATTCAAACGTCTATATCCTTTTTCTGATAATGACAAAGAAGCATCATTCAATGCTGTTATAGAATTTTTCAATCCGGTTTCCGGAAAATTCTGGAAGACCTACAATGATTATTTCAGTCCATACATTACTAAAAACCTTTCTTCCAATTTTGAATCACGCAATTTGCCCGGTATGATTCCAGTCAGGTTCTCATCATCGTTTCTCAAATCTTTGAGTAAAGCAGACACGATTTCTCACATTTTTTACAAAGATGGCAAAAACAAATTATGGAAAGTTACAATACTTCCGCAATACCAGCAGGCTACAAGCGCCAAAAAACTTAAAAAAGCGGTAATAACCCTGGGAAAAGAATCTATAGCCATGTTGACTGAGCCTGGAAAATTTTTGAAGTGGCCTGTGGATGGAGATGTACAGAATGTAGCGCTGGATTTCACCGATAATCTTGACAGGAGCGGAAAAAAACTGATTCATGGTCAATGGAGCTTTATGCGCCTGATGAACAGTTCGTACACTCAGTCGGGAAATAATTTTCAATCCAGTTTTACCGTGGAATTGAAAACCTGGCATAATTCGATAATACAGGTAACCCTGCCGGCAAGTGTGACAGTATCTTCATCGGAGCCGGGCCACCCGTTCTGCAATAATGTTCTAAAAGGATTTGCGGTTCCAGGTACACCTTTTTGATAAGGTGAAACATTACTTTTGAATTAATGGAAATGGGGAGCGATAAGTCCTTACCCCAGAGGTGAAAAATTTAAAAATAAAGAATCAACTCTGGGGTGCCCAGAAAAAGTCCTACCGCTCATATTTACAGAAGACCTACCGGTAAGTTGAGATTAAACTGCAGATTGGATGTGGTTCTTAGAGTCGATATGCTATAGATCGTTTCTAAGTCTGGTTTGTGAGAGAAAGGATAAAATCGGCTGCTTTTGGGCAATTTCACATTGTTTCTTATAGTTACCCCAGAGTTCCTATGTTATGAAAGAGTGAAAAAACTTGCGGTGATAAAAAAAATAGACTACCTTCCAAATATCATAGTAAAAAATTTAAAAAAAAGGAAGGCAGCTTATTATGAACAGAAAAATCATCAATTACATCGTTAAAAGCAAGAAAGTTTATGTTGGACTTGAAGATTCAAAGAGAACCTGGAAATTAAGCGTTAGATGCGAAGGTGTAGAGATCCACTATACTTCATTTGAAGCTAAATATGCGGTTCTCAGAGAATATTTAAAAAACAAATATCCGGACTGTGAGATAGCTGTTATTTATGAAGCCGGTTTTAAGGGTTTCGGTCTTTATGATAAATTAACTGCAGATAAGATAAAATGTGTAGTAACACCGCCAAATAAGGTGACACAGGAGAAGAGCTCAAGAATTAAAACAGACAAGATTGATGCGAGGCGTTTAGCCGCAGTTCTGGAGAAAAATGATTATAAGGAATGTGCGATACCAGACCCTGAAAGAAGAGAGGATCGTCAACTGAGTCGACTATTGGTTCAAGTGCAGAATGAAATTATCCGTGCAAAAAATCGTATCAGGAAGTTTTTTGATTTCATCGGTTATTCAGAAGTGTATGCTGCTGGAGCATGGTCGGAAAAAAATTATACTGCAGCCAGATCGGTTCAATTATCAGACTCATTAAAGGCAACATTGGATGGATACTTCGAAATGCTTGACAATTTTAAGGCACTGCGAAAGAAATTACTGTGATGCTTTTCAAAAGATGTTTTTGAAAAGGAACTCGAATAGCAGACTCGAAGAGATCTTTTTTTAAGTGCATAAGGCGTTAAAGTTTTGAGATGTTTTAACAACTGAAGGGTTTAACCCGCTCTGTGCAAAAAATACGTGATTGTTCGCATTTTGTAAAGATAAAAGTATTGCCCTTACAGTGAGAGCAGTTTTAGGGCAATTTGCACTACTCTGATTCAGATGGTACGCTCGCGACTTTTATCTTGACAAAATTCCACAATCGCTGTGATGCCCTGGCTGTGCGGGTTAAGGGAAAATATGCCTCTGTGCATGTTTTTAAAACGAAGAAAGAATACAGAACAGGAAAAGGAAAGAGAAGAAAAACAGTTTTTTTTGGAAGATTGTCTTAAAAATGTTGCATTTCATCATAGCAGATGAAATTGTGCAAAGTAAAGAATCAACTCTGGGGTAACCAGAAAAAATGTCATCTCTGATTACACCGTTAAGCATAACTGTACCAGCTCTTTTGCATTGAGGACACTTGATATGTATTTAGCGGTGGTGAATTCCTATGTCAAACTCGTCTTCTGACCGGCAATAGTAAGAGGAATACCTCTGATATATTTTCCCGAAATAGGGCTGTATTAGAACTTTCTGTGCATTAAATTAGTATAAGAAAAAAACAGATGTTTATTCTACAACATGGTGGAAAAAGACAATTAGAAATTGCTGCCGCTCATGCTTGTAGATCTGAGTATTCGAAAGATCGTATCGAAGGAGAGCGGATCAGTTGCAAGCTAACACTTAGGTCACTTTTTATTGTAAAACGGTAAGAAAACTTCTTTTACAAATTTGAGAAATGTTGTCGTTGTTGTAGGCTTGGACGGATCAGTAATGGTTGGATTTATCTTTCCTTGAGATATGGCTCTGGCAAGATCGATATATGATTGCGCAACACTTTGTGAAAAACCAATATCCACATATTCCGCGAGTGCATCAGTATCTTTGAATCGTATATAGGGAAGATCTGGCATACCTATCTGCATACCTATAATATGGCTTGCTTCCCGGAAAGAAAGACGGTCTCCAAACAGATCAAGCACACTATGACCCGGAAATGCTCTTTGTGCAAGAAGTTCTGCGGCTTTATCACCGATATCTCTTGTGTCACACATGTAAACAGGAATGTTCGGGTCGACAATTCCACCGAAAAAATGCTGCTGCTTTATTAATGAAATCGAACTAAGAGTGTTTTGCATGAAAGAGCTGCAGCGTAGAAAAACTATATCCACATGCGTTAAGCGTCCAAGAACAATTTCAACATCATGAAGTCCAAGCACAACACCGGTATCGGATGGTTTTTCCGCACCAAGGCTGCTTAGAAAAACCATTTTTTTAATGCCTGAACGGACAATAGCATTGAATATCACTTGTGCCATATCAATATAATATTGATGGATATCGATTGCGTCCAGGCGGGGTGGTATTAAAAGATATGCAGCATCTGCATCTTTTAATACGCTTGTAAGAAAGTCAACATTACCCAAATCTCCTGTCCGGATTTGTGCACCCTGATCCTTTAAAAATGTGAGTTTCTCTGCAGAACGAGCAAAGGCCAGAACTTTTTCACCTCTTTTCAAAAGCATGGAAACGGTTCTGGAACCGGTATTACCAGAGGCACCAGCGACTACAACCATTTAAATTCTCCTGTTTTAATTTATTACTATATAATGGCTCAGGGATTATATGAGAGGCTATAGTATTTATTATAGTATATCAAAAATCGTGCCCCATCCAACAAGGGGTGATCAGATAAAGAGGAGTAAACTGATTGCCATTACCGCCATTCCAGAAATAAGTCCATAGATAGAGAGGTGGTGTTCACCATATTTTTGGGCTGAGGGAAGAAGTTCATCCAGGGAAATAAAAACCATTATACCTGCTACACTGGCAAACACTATTCCAAACATTATTCCGGAAAAAAACTTTATGAGTATCAGATAACCTATCAATGCTCCGGCAGGTTCTGCAAGTCCGGAAATAAATGAGTAGCAGAATGCGCGTTTTCTGCTTTTGGTGGCATAAAATACCGGCACAGATACTGCGAGTCCTTCAGGAATATTATGAATAGCTATGGCCACTGCAATAGAAATGCCCAGTGCAGGGTCGGTTAATGCGCTAGTAAAGCTGGCAAGTCCTTCTGGAAAATTATGAATACCTATAGCAATGGCAGTGAATATTCCGGTACGCAGCATCCCGGAATTACTCTTTGCATTTTCAGAAGGAACTTTGTTGAGTTCTTCCACTTTACGCATTTCGTGAGGATTTTCAAAACTTGGTACCAGTTTATCGATTATTGCGATCAGAGCTATTCCTCCAAAAAATGCGCAGACTGTAGCAAGGGTTCCTGATTTGTTACCAAGAGCAGAAACCAGAGAAATTCTGGCTTTGGTAAAAATCTCGATAAATGAAACATATATCATAACTCCGGCAGAAAAACCCAATGCGACTGCCAGAAAACGGGTGTTGGTGTGTTTGGCGAAAAACCCAATTGTGCTGCCAATGCCGGTTGCCAAACCTGCAATTAAAGTCAATGCAAAAGCCATCAATATGTTATTGGCAGTAAAATTAACCGTTTCCATTATCATTGTTTATTTTCCTTCTCATTCTTCAATTTAACTTATAATATTCTTCAAGCATATTACCCGAATATACATCCGGAGCCGTTTTATTCATTTTGTTTTAATAAGGAAATAATTTAATAATTGTTTTCCAGAATATTATTGACCATATCCAACATTCAGATTATATTAGAATATTATGAAGACAGAAAAAACGCAACATTCCTATTATGTGGTCATTACAGCTTGTTTCCAGCAGGCCGCAGCTATTATTGCTGCCGGCAAGGCAAAGGTTATTTCCGGAATGAGCTGATACCAAAATTAAAATAAAAATCAGACAAGCCCTCCGGAGATGATCCGGAGGGCTTTTTTTTTGTCTGCGTACGGGTATTATGATAACCAGTTTAGAATGTATTGAGAAATATTTCCTGATAAACAGTAAAGTTATCAGGGTAGAAGCAATAAATATCAAATAAGGAGAAGAATTATGATTTATCAGGCTTTAATTGCAGTATTTGTTTACGCCGCAGCCATGAAAGTTTTTGCAGAATTTTATAGCAAATGTCAGTGTTTACCTGGTAAGCAGAGGTTATTATATGAGCAATAATTCATTGTTAACCAAAAAACATTTTCATTTCTCATCAAGAGTAAATTTGATTCCCCGCTCTGGTGTCCGGGAGATACTCAAAACAGCTGATAGTAATATGATCTCTTTTGGAGGCGGGATCCCACATGAATCATGTGTACCATCGGATGTGATTCGCGAATCTTTTGACAGTGTTATGTGCCGCTATGGGCAGAAGGCTTTCAGCTACGGACAGACCGAGGGAGAGCCGCAATTGCGTGAATTTATTGCAAATGTCTGGTTACGACGTCTGGGAATAGTGGCAGATGCCTCAGAAATACTAGTTGTTAATGGATCGCAGCAGGCTCTGGATCTGCTTGGCAAAATATTTCTGGAAAAAGGTGTATCTGTTCTTGTTGAGCGTCCAACTTATATGGCAGCATTGCAGGCAATGCATGTATACGAACCCTGCATACTGGAAGCGGCTCTGGACAGCAGTGGAGCTGATCCCGAACAGCTGGAAAGAAATTTGAAAATGAATCAATGCCGCTTTTTTTATACCATACCATCTTTTCAGAATCCCTCAGGGGTATGCTATACGCATGAACGCAGGCTGAGTGTGGTTAATATGCTTAACAAATATGGTACATTGCTTGTAGAGGATGATCCCTATAGCCATCTGTATTATGAAAATCCCCCCGCACCACCCATAACTGCATTGGGTGCAGAAAATGCGGTCTTCATGGGTACATTTTCTAAAACAGTAGCTCCCGGATTTCGCTTGGGCTGGATGTATGCAAAGCCTGAAATCATGCATCATTTGGTAACTGTAAAACAGGCAGCTGATTTGTGTACCGGCAGACTGGGACAGTTGCTCTTACTGGAGACACTTTTAAATCTCGATCTGGACAAGCATCTGCAGAAACTGCGCTTATTTTATAGTAAGCAGCGCGATTTGTTTGATTTTTACTTGAGCAGACATTTGAATGGAATTCTTCAATGGCGAAAACCACCAGGAGGCATGTTTTTCTGGGCATCTACAAAGGGTGTAGCTGCCAGTGAACTGCTGCTATCGTGCGTTAAAAAGAGCGTGGCATTTGCCGATGGTGCTGCTTTTCATGCTGGGGGGGAAGGAAAGCAGTTTCTCCGACTAAATTTTACTCAGGTATCAGAGCAGAATATGGATCGGGGACTGGCTGTTATCAGAGAGCAAATCCTGCAGGCAAATCCATCCTGAAATCTGCGGGCCGTATTCCAACGGCCCGCCTGTGACTTTTCTTCACTTTTTTGTTAAGCGAAACAAAAACTGTAACATTTGCATATTTGGTGGCGTTCACCTTATTGGAACCCCGGGAAGCAACAGAAAAATGAATCGCCTGAAAAAGGAGGAGAATATGTTTAAAAAAGAGTTTAAAAAGGTGATGTCAAGTTCTGAAATGGATCTCAAACCATTTATGAACCTGATGGTGGTCCTTATTCCAATGCTTCTGGTCTCGGCTGAATTTGCCAAAGTAGCTGTTGTGGATATCAAGCTGCCGGTTGATCGAGGTGTGAGCGACCGTAACTCTCAAAACCGTCCGGTGGTATTAAATGACAAACTTTCATTAACTGCCATAATAATAGATTCTGCACTGACTATTGGGGCGAAGGGGGGATTTCTGCCTTCAATTTTTTACCGTGAATTCCATCAGTATATCGCCAGAGATGATAAACATGAATTTACAGTTGAGTATAAACCCGGCTCTCAGGTTTATCATCCGCTTTCAGCAAGAGAAATGAAAGATTATGAAAGGAATGATATTCGACTGTTCATGTGTGATGAAAATCAGAATTTGATAAAAGGAATTTATAATAAATATAATGAACTGTTAACAGATAAAGAAGGGCAGATAATTACAAGTGTTAAGACTGGTGATACTGCCTATGTGCTGGAAAATCCAAGGAGAAAAGTGGTGATCAGAGACGTTTCGGAATATCATCTCGAACCTGTTTTAGTGTATGATGAGCTTCAGAACCGGTTGCAGAATATAAGAGAGAGATTCGCTGATGCATCCGACAAATACGATCTGATCATTGCTGCTGAAAATAAGGTGTTATACGATAAAATAATCCAGATTATGGATAAGGCAAAAGCTGCTGATTACCGCAATATTTTTATTGCCAGGGTAAGGACATAAGCAAAGCAGGTAAATTACAACTGTAATGGTTACCGGTCTCTTTTCAAAGGGGTGCTCTATGAAGTACAATGTGATAATCAGAAAGTGTGATGATGTCCAAAAGGCGCATCAGATTGAACAAGAGCTGGCCAGCTGGTCAGGAATGACCGTGGAAAAAGTGTACCGAATTATTGCCGACGGACCTCTTTGTGTTTTGAAAAATGCATCTGAAAAGGATGCTTTGGCAGCTGTAAAAAGATTTGAAGCATTGGGGGCGGCAGTGCTAATGAGTTCAGAGCAGATAAAAAGTTCGATTTCAGTTAATGCACCAGATGACCTGGATGAGCCACCCGGCAGGCTGCTTACAGAAAAGGAATTCGTGGGTAAATTAATCCAGCGTTCTGATATTTTATCTTTGGATAAGGATAACAGATTAAGAAAATTTGAACTGGTTTCACTTATTATGGGTGTGGGGTGTGGAATTTTCCTCAGTACACGTGAATTAGATGTGATGATGCCAGATTTTATTGAAAATATTCCACAGACTCAGATTACTCTGAATCGTGAACCAGTTGTAGATGTAAGGAGGGAGAATGCAATACAGAGACCTGTTGATTTGAAATCAAAAAGTGAACTCAAAAATCTCAAGAAAACCTCTTGCAATGGCTCATCATCTCAAAAAGGCGGTGGGAATATCAGGGCCAGGGCTACCACTAAAGGTATATTGGGTATAATTTCCGGTCAGATCAAAGGGAAAACCGTTGCATCTGCCGATTTATTTGCCAAGGGGGGATATTGTACTGATATCGATGCGATTCTGGCTGGAGTTGGCGGGCTTAAATCCAGTGGAGATGCCGGGGTGGGACGTAAAGGGATCACCGGAATTGGTTTTGGAAAGGGTTACGGAAGTGGTTTTGGTGAGGGAGGTGGAGGAATTGAGGACGTTTTTAATAATCTGATCAGCAGTGGCAGCGGATCGGATTTGACACTTAAAAGTCGGCAGGTAAAAATTGCTGTCGATATACCATTTGTTAAAGGTCATGGAATTGCTGGTGGAAGGAGTAAAACTGAAATCATGCAAGTGGTAATGCAGAATATCAGAGCGCTCAGGCACGCCTATAACAAGCGTCTTCATCAGAAACCGGGACTTAGTGGAAAAGTAACCGTTAAATTTGGTATTGATGACTTTGGAAGAGTACTATTTGTACAGGTTTTAGAATCAACTATGAGTGACATTGAAATTGAATCGGCAATTGCGGAAAGGATAAAGAGATGGGTATTTGCAAAGATCGATAAGCCCGGGGATATAACCGAGGTAGTATATCCTTTTGTTTTTTCACTCTAAGTCTGATGTAGGAGGAAATGGGGAGCTTAATTTGAAGCTCCCTGAATTATTTGCGAACCACCGTATATGAAAACCCGTAATTATTGGCTATGAGATGTTGGAGGGCTAAAGTCCTCTTTCTACTCGATATGAACATTACCGGTAATCGATATCTCCGATTTATTCTCATGATTTAATGCAATACGGATCCTGCCTACACCTTTTTTAGCTTTGGGTGGATTGAAGAGTGCGAGTTTGAAAACATGCAGTCCACTGGCTGTTAAAGAATCGGTTTTTATCAAGTTGAATTTCATGGGTATCGCTGTTGTATCAGCTGTATATTGAACTGATGTAACTTTCAGGTCCACTTTTTTGGTTGAGAGGGTAATGATTTTACCATTATTGATTGTTGAGCTGTCAAAGTCGACTGCATGATCAGAGATTTCGATAGCCGGAAGAATAGTAAACTCGATTGCCAGGCGGGTAGTTGAGTCATCAACATTAGACTTGACGGTTATCTGTTTTGTATAATGACCGCTACGATAACCAGGAATGTTTACTGCAGATTCTATTTTTGTAGATTTACCTGCTTGAATTGTAGAATCAAATTTAACCACGGTACAACCGCATGATGGTTTCACTGTGGTGAGTTTGAGCGGGGCATCACCGGTATTTTTTACAGTGAACACTGCAGGAACTTTGGTTGCGGTACCTTCAATGATATCACCACAATTAATAGTTTTGCTTTCGATCTCCATCTTGGGACCTGCAAAAATACTGTATGTTGATAAAATAATAGCAATTGAACTGGATTGGATAAATTTTAACATAAAATTCTCCATTTTCTGGGTTAAGAAGATTCAAAATTACAGTTAGAGGTTAAAAATAGTTCTTTTGTATATTAAAATTCCAGTTTTTTGAATGAACTTTACTTCGTTTTCTATTAACGGTATTATATTGATGAATATAGGAAAGTTGAAAACGTTGTTTCATAACAAGCTACTGTTGTCCAAACTATTAATTGTGTACTTAAGAGCCAGCTGGAGTTGAGAGTTGATTTAATTAAAAAAAAATTGAAAATCAGAGGTGAATAAATGCCTTGGATTCAATTATCGGAACTTCGTAATGAAAATCGTTTTATTGATCCCTACTTCATTTCTGTTTAATCCTCTGTTTGATCTGCCTGTTATTATAGCAGGTATTAACGACTATTCTGGCCAGCTGATATATGGTTTTTGTTATGGAGTTTCAGGCGGCAATTTAAAATGCACCGGAATTCATGTTTCATATCAACCGGTTATACATTAAAAATTCCTGCTGGAGAGAACCTTAATTAGATTGCGGTCCAGAAAAAGAACACTAATCAGTTTATACTTGATGATAATAGACAGTTAAAAGAAGCCAAAATCCATACTGATTTGCTTTCCGTCGGAAGTTCTGTCATTAACAAAACTCAACCTTTTTACAAAATCAGCAAAAGTCTGCTTTGGGCTGTATTTGCGGTTTTCTGTGCGTTGGTTATTTTTTCCATTTTCCTTTTAATTAATATTAACCGCAGGAAAATGGCTGAAAATAAGCTGCGGGAGAGTGAAGCTACAATCCGGCAGATTGCAGAAAACATTCGTGAAGCTTTCTGGTTGAGAGCTCAAGACCGGATATTTTATATATCACCTGCTTTTGATGAGATCTTTGGAAGATCCAGTGTGGAATTTATCAACAATCCTGAAAAACTTATCGATTACATATATGAAGATGATAAGAAACTGGTGAAATTGACTGTTGATTCTATGTCAAATAATCTGGATATAGACAGAGAAATAAGAATTGTCAACCCTTCCGGAGGTGTTCGATGGATCCGTTACCGCAGTTTTCCCATTAAAAATTCTTTGGGCAGGATCTACCGTGTTGCTGAAGTTGCTGAGGACATAACGGTTCGCAAGATTGCAGGTGAGGAGATTCTCAAAGCTTAGAAGCTGGAATCGCTGGGACTTCTGGCTGGAGGCATAGCTCATGATTTTAATAATTGTTAGGTGGAGTGATGGGGTATCTCGATCTGGCCAGAATTTCAGTATCATCGGGCAAGTTAACTGCAATACATGATAATCTGGAAGAAGCTATGGTGGTATGTCGACGGGCAAAGGATCTCACCAACAGGTTGCTTACATTTTCCAAAGGTGGGGTTCCGGTAAAAAAAATAAAGTCCATCGCAGAAATAAGCAATAGTGCTGTAAAAATGCAGGCAGCTGGTTATTCAAAGCGGATTTCATGTAAAATCGCTTCAGATCTGCCGCTTTGCAATATTGATGAAGGGCTTGTGAGGCAGGTTTTTTACAATATCATACTTAATGCCTGTCAGGCAATTGATGATAATGGCTTTGTAGAAATCAATGCCTCAGAAAAAACTGAAAAAAGAAACAGAAATCTTTTGACATATGTAGAGGTGAGGATTATGGATAATGGACCCGGAATCAAAAAAGAGAATCTGTCAAAGATTTTTGACCCTTTTTTCACCACAAAAGCCAAGGGAAACGGACTGGGATTGTCAGCTGCATATTCAATAATTGCAAACCATGATGGAAAAATCAGTGTAGAATCACAGGAGGGGAAAGGAACAACATTTACTATTAGCATACCGGCCCTCTCAAAAGATTTACAGGAAAAGAATCTGCAGTACATATCCTCACTGGACTTTGTTAAAAAAATTAAGATTCTGTGGCTTGATGATGAGCCCTTTATCCTTAAAATGGCAGAAAATATCCTTGCAAATTTCGGCTGCAAAGTATTCAGTACCACTAACTATAGTGTCGCTGTAGATTTTTTCACCGAGAGCCAGCACAAAGGGGCAGCTTTTGATCTGGTAGTGCTTGATTTGATTATTAAAGGAGGGTTGGGAGGCAAAGAGGTGCTTAAACTTATGCTTGAACAGTGCCCAACGACTAAAGCTGTGGCATGCGGTTGGTTATTATAACGATCCTATTATGTCGGATCCAACCAGTTACGGCTTCAAATATGCTCTTAAAAAGCCTTATACCAGTGAAGAGCTTCACAATGCACTTCAATTTGCACTTTCTGCAAATAACTAAAAAGAGTTTGCGATGAAACCAGGTTTTCTTATCCCTGTCATCTTCAAAAATCTCACATTTCACCTTTCCCCAATCCCAAATCAGTGGTCAGAAGTCAGCAATCTGAAATCTGAAATTTATTTCTGGGGGGGCTTATTTTTTGCTTTAATTAATAAAAGAGCCATCTGCTTGATCAATTATCAGAAGGTTTTATTAAACATAAGTGCTTATGGATAGATGTATTAAGCACATTGAGACTATTTTCAGTATAAAGTTTGAAGTCAAATTGAGATCTGGTAAAAAGTCAAGTGAAACAATGAATTTTTAGCCCTCTTCAAAGAGGTCAAATTATTGAATCGTGGTGGCAGTGGGCACATTTCGAGTAATTTTTTCTGTTAATTGTCTGATGGGCTATTTTTTTTGGAATCTTGAAAATAGATACCCATTTCTGCTGTCTTAGTGTTTTTTTTCTTTGACTGGGGGTAAGAGAAAAGGAGGATTTATGTATGTAATAACCGATGTAAGCAGCAGGTTTGGGGGAAAAGTTGCCCTTGAACTGCTTCGGTCTGGGCAAAAGGTTCGGGGAATTGGTAATCATAGAGAAAATCTGGCCTATTTAAAAAGTGAGGGTATGGAGATTGCCACAGGTGAGATGGATGATCCGGTATTTTTGGCTAGTGCATTTAAAGATGCCCATACATTGGTGCTAATTGCGCCGGCGCCTGTAAACATGGAAAATTTCAGTAATGCATTTCATCAGGTGGGTATTGCAGTATGTCATGCCGTAAAGGATTCGAAAATAAACGCCATATTTTTTCTCTCCAGTATGGGTGTGGAGCAAAGTACTGAATCCGGATTGATTCTGGGACTTCGTGATATCGAGCAGCAGTTAGAGACACTTAGTACCGAAAATATAATTTATCTGCATCCGGGCTATTTTATGGAGCATACACTTTCAAAGATCAGTTTTATTAAATCAAAAGATATGGTAGCTGATTCTATCGATTCTCAAACTCCACTTTATATGGTTTCATCCCAAGACATTGCCAACTATGTGGTTTCCATGATAATGAAAAAGAGTTATTATGGACGTATGATTGTTGAGTTGTATGGAGATCGATTAACTTATCGTCAGTTGACCAAGATGATTGGAACAAGTATCGGGATACCGGAATTGCCCTATACCCAGCTTATGGATCTGGAAATGAGAAATGTGCTGATAGAAAATGGCTTTTCCATAAATATGGCAAATGCATATGTGGAGATGTCTCATGCACTTGGCAGGGGTGCAGTTTCGCCTAATCTAATAGACCGGGAGGTTCCAAACTGTCCTACCCGTTTTATTCAGTTTCTGGAAAAAATATTTGTTCCTGCTTTTAATGCGGCAATTTAAAATTAGATCAAATTAAAGTTGGGCACTAATGGTGCCCTGCTTTATTTTGATTCGGAAAAACTTAGCCTCTTTTTTGTTAAATGATAAAAAATGTTGCAAAAAAACCATGACAAGGCTACTGAAATACTTTAAATTATGTAAGAAAACTGAAACTCAGGATATAGACAGGGAAACTTGGTAATGGATGAGCTTTTATCTGAGACGGTTTCATTATCCGAAGGTGAAATGATTGCTGCCAACCCACCAGAGCCTAAATCTATCGGTTCTGGTATCGTCAAGTCAGTTTTGGGAAAAGGCGGCGCTTCCGTGGTATATGAGATCTGGAATCCAAAGCTTGAAATAAATAGAGCAGTAAAATTATGGCGGCCGGTGCAATCTGAAAAAACAATTCAACGTTTTGAAAATGAGATTAAAATAACTGCCAAGCTGCATCATCCCAACATCGTCGATATTTACACTGTTGGGGAATGGAATGGGCTTCCTTTCATAGAAATGGAAAAAATCCAGGGGACAGATATTAAAGAACTGATAAAATCACGGGGTGCTATTCCTGAGGTGGTTGCAGTTGCAGTTGCAGTCTGTATTTGCCGTGCCCTTATTTACGCGCATAACCATGAATATGTTCTATCCGGTAAAAAGTGCAAAGGGGTGATTCATTGTGATATAAAACCGGCAAATATTATGATTTCTGAGAATGGAATTGTTAAACTGATGGATTTTGGGATTGCTCATCCTTCTAACAGCACTATGTCTACTGAAAAAAGCTCCATTACCGGTTCTTTGCAATATATGTCTCCTGAGCAGCTTGATTCCGACCTTCTTGATTGCAGAAGTGATCTTTATTCGCTGGGTGTTCTTCTTTACGAGCTGCTCTCTGGAACCAAAGCTTTTCCTGCTTCAACTATTAAAGAATTGATACAAAAACGCAAAAAAAATGAATTTTCTCCTTTGGGATCTTTCTGTAAAAACATTTCTGCCAGGGCCAGAGCGATAGTTGAAAAGCTGATGAAAACCGATCCTGATCAACGTTTCCAGAGTGCAGAAGCGCTGATGGAGGAAATTCAGAAAGACTATCAGAATCTCACTAGCGATTCTCCTGAGGTCCTGATTTCCCGCTTTTTAGCTGGAGAAAAGATAAAGAAAAGCAAAAATAAAAACAAGCTTTCGAAATTGATGCAGCTTAGTTTTTTCTTTTTTGTGCTCTCTTTTTCCGCATTCATAATATTTTTATGGAGCAGCAGAAAACTGGATGTTACCCATTCATTTCAGGTAAATACTCCTAATGTAGATACTCCTAAGATAGATTCAATAAAAACCACCCAGATTTCACAGAATGACAGATCTGCAGATACTATTAGCAGTATTAATATAAAGCGAAACACTGCTGTCAACGGGATCAAAAACTCTGTTTCAATGAACAGACGGGCAGCTCTAAAGGGGCAATATAAAACCAGATCAGCAGAGTTTGCTGCCAGGAATGTGGAGTCTGTTTTAAAAACTGGGGCTGCAGATCAGCAAGAAGTCAGTGATAATATGATTCTGGATGAGATGAACAGACTTCTGGGTGAAGGGCAGCTTTCTCAGACAGAGCGGATGCTTCAGGAGTTTCCAATTAAAGATGGTGAATATCACCTTATCTATGCTGAGTTGTTGATAAAAAGAAAACAGTTGAAGGCTGCTATGGTGGAAGCGGAAAAAGCATTAAGGGTAGCTGCTGGACGAATTTCACCTTCTGAACTCAGGGAAAAAGTTTTATATTACAAGGCTAGAATACTTTCTGCTGAGTATGAAAATAGTCCTGATAAGCAAAACGGGCAGAAAGCCATGGAGGCCTGGTATGATGTTAAATATGCCCTTCGTTCTAACACCGAGCACCTGTATTATAAAAAAGCGGATACCGAAATTCGTCGAATCAGTGTCCTAATCCAATGATTTAAAGAAAAAGTGGAGAACTTTAATGAATTTTATTTTCAGATTTTTGGTCTGTATTTTTATTACAGGTTACTCAATCATTGTTGCACAGGATTTTGAGGAGCTCAGTGGAACATTGCCTGAATCATTAAGCGCTCGAAAAACCTACATGGTGGTAGGAGACATATTTGTTTCTCCTGGTTCCTCGGTAACTATTGAAGCTGGCACTGTAATCCTTTTTGAAGGCTTTACTGGTTTGCATGTGCAGGGAACTGTCTTTGTAAAAGGAGAAGAAGAAAAACCGGTAGTTTTCACCTCTAAAAATGATAAGCAGTATAATCCCAACGCCACTGTTGATGCTGCTCCTTTTGACTGGAACGGTATCGATATCTACGAGAGCGGACTGGGTTCGGTTTTCACTCGTTGTATCGTTCGTTTTTCTGTTTATGGTATCCGTTCTCAGACAGTGCACTTTAAAGTGGTTGAATGCATTTTCAGTGGTAATGGAAAAACAGACATGGCTATCAATGGTGAACGTCAGGAGATTACAGCCTCTACGCCTTTTTCTTTCGGGTTACCAGCTGATACGGTGAAACCAAAGTTGCCTCAATCTTATGAGTTGACCAGTAATTTGCAAAAAGAAACTGAGTTGTCTGCTGATACGCCTCATAAAGACAGGGCCGGGTTGCAGGTATTACGATATACAAGTCTGGTCATAGGAATTGGATCCGGTGCTGCTAGCGCCTGGTATTACCTTAAAAGATTCAAGGATGCAGATAAGGAGTTAAAAGAGTTGTCTTCTCTTGATGATGAGGAAAAGTGGAGGTACACATCAAAGGATTGGGATGTGGCAAAAAAAGATCGCGATCGCAAACTGGGAATGTGTATTGCCGGGGCAGCCGGAGCTGTGGTCGGGTTGGGAATTTTCTCAATTACATTTGCATTCTGATTTTAAGAACAGGGTATAATATGAAAAGAAAAACAGACATAATAAAACTAATATGTATAGGGCTGCTTTTTTGCACTTGCAGTAATCTCACCAACCCTTTTTTGAATGCAGGTGATACCAAGGTGAAAATAGCCAGCTGGAATCTCTCTGATTCAGTGACTATAAACATATTTTCCACCTACACTATTTCTGTAAGGGCTCTTTTGGGGGAGAATCTGGACAGCTTCAAGGTACTTATCGATAAAAACCGGCTCTGGAGTTCAATTGATACTGTCATTTCAGCTAATAAAATCAGACCTCAGAGCTATTTCAGCTTTCCATTCTCATTCTATGATACCGGGTGGCAGAAAATTCAGCTGATTTCCTATAAAAAAAATGGTGATTCGACTATTGACACAACTGTTAATTTGCATGCCGTATCACCATTAAAACAGAGTACTGTAAGTGGGTCAATTGGCGATTCTATTCAGTTAAGCACTCTACCTGTCAATGATCAGGTCCTATATGTGTGGAATCTTCACAATGGCGTGATTGTAAAGGAAAACCATCCCTCTGTCAAAATGAAAGTCACTACTGACTTAACCAGTCGTTATGGTGAGCTTTATCTGGAGGATTTTTCCGGCCACCGGTCTCCTGTAGTTCTTTTTGAAATATTATCAAATTCTCAGGCAGAGCTTTCAATTGCCTGTATTAATGATTCCATAAAGGGAGACACGGTTTATTCTACTGATACCAAGTTAAAATTTATGCTGGAAGTATCCGGGGCGCAACAGCTTAAGTCTGCCTGGATCAATGGAAACAGCTTTGATCAAAACCAGAGACGGGGAGATGGCTTTTTACTCGGACATAATATCGGTGGGCTTGACACAATTACTGCACCGCGAAAACTTGATATTACCATAATCGATGATCAGGGACGTTCTCTGAAAAAAACATTTTTTGTAAAATTCATAAAAATAAAACCGGTAATCCAGGTGATCTTTCCGGATGACAGTATGCAAACGGCAGCATCATCGGTGAATGTACTGGGAAAGGTTTCCAATATCAGACAGAACAGTACTTTATATATATTCGCCAGTAATAACGGAAAAGTACTTAAAAAAGCTGCGGTGACTTTTACGGATCCGGCCTTTGCATTTGAAATTCCTCTGCCTGGCAGCTCAAATCACATATCGCTGGAACTCTTTGCAGATTCTCTGATGAATGGTTCCATACTTGCCGCCACCGATTTCTATGTGATTTATAATCCTGAACATCACGATACTCTTGCACCTCAGATCCGCAATATCCGTTGTAATGGAAAGCTGGTTGATAGCCTTTTCACCAGTAGAACTGATACACTGAATCTTGAGATCGATGCTGTTGATAACAGTGACACATTAACAGTAAAAGTCAATGGAAACAATGTTTCCAAGAAGGCAGGTGAACTTTTCTATACTGCAGATGTCGTTCTCACCCATAAAAAAGAGAGAACTGCAATAATCATCGAAGCGGTAGACAGTGCAGGATATTCTGCCAGCGATACCATTTATGTCATTTACAACAGGTTGCCGCAATGGGTTAAAATTCCTTCACATTCGGTTATAAATGCTGGTGAAAATCACCAGTTTCAGTTATCTGTAATTGATCCGGATAATGATCCGATACTGGCCACCATGCGGGTTGACTTCAAATCAGGTAGTGTGATGTTGAATGCCAGCAGTGGTTTAGTTACTCTGAATCCTCAAATGATCGATACTGGCAGTTATGATGTTGTGTTGGAAGCCTCCGATGAGTATGAACCTGTAGATACCTTCTTTACTCTATTTGTAAAAGGTAATGGTGCTGCACCTGTTCAGCTGATGACATCTGATGATGATTTTCCAGACACAGTTTTTATTGGTGAAACACTGTCAGTTTCATTGCAGCCGATTCCTTTGACCGGGACTCCTCCATTCAGATATGGTGCATATTTTATTGATAGTAAACCTTCCGTAATTCTCGATGGTACTGACAATCTGCTGAGCTGGGTTCCAAAAACTGAGAATACTGGTTTGAGAAAATTGCGAATTGAAATCAAAGATAGTCTTGGTTATTCCGATTGTGATACAGTTGAAATACCGGTTTTGCTTACCACTGTCCGATGGGTGGATAATTTTATTCAATTTTATGAGGATGGATCGGTTTTAAATGTCCCAACGATAAAATCGAGTAGGCCAGTGCCTTATCCGGTAAAAATTGAATATCAGATTTCTTTCCCCTATAATCCAGGTGCATCTGAATCTGATATTACGGCTACTCCGTTATCAGGCATAATTCAGTTAAAAACCGGAGATACGATTGCAAATTTTTTGCTAAGGGCTTTCAATGATACCATTCCTGAAAATACAGAAAAGTTTAAAATTGAACTTGTGGAGAGTGACAGCATAAAATCGGAATCAAAAACTCTGGAATGTGAAATAATAGATAATGATAAGGTGTATTTTGAGTTTGACAGAACAGAGATGCAGAATACCGAAAAGAACAGAACCGATACTGTAATAGTTGAAATCAATAAGAAATTGGAAAAGAGGCTGGAATTGACTTGTCTGCTGGATGCCAGTTCAACAGCCAAACCGGTAGAAGATTTCACCCTTTCATTTGCAAAGGAAATGAATAAAGTGGTTTTTGAACCTGGTGAAACTAAGGCTTTTTTCCTGATTAACATCATAAATGATGAATCACCGGAACCAAATGAAAAAATCATATTAAAACTTCGTTCCGATAACGAATTTGCCAGCCCAAAGAAAAGTTATACTGTCAAGGATGTTTTTACCTATACTATCAGAAATGATGATATTCCTGTGAGTTATTCTTTTAGTGTCGATGAAAAGGACAGCAGTGTATTTGAAAAAGATGCACAGATAATTTTAAAAGTATCCCTCAACATGGTATCAGGATCTGATGTCGTGGTGAAATACTATCTGGATACCGAAAAAACCAATGCCGTTGCTAATACCGATTATCGGTTTCCGGATAATACCGGGATATTGACGTTTCGCCCGGGAGATATTTCCGAAGAGATAAAAATCGACATTATTGATGATACTATCCCAGAAGATGATGCGCAACTTACACTTAATTTACATTCCGAGTCTAATCTGACCACTCCGGGATCAGATACCAGTTTTACTCTTAATATTAAATCAAATGAAGTCAGAGCTTATTTCCCAGCTGATAATGGTGGAGGCGATGAAAAATATAATAATAGGCCTTATTGTCAAATTATGCTTACATCAGCTCCAAGCAAGCCTGTTGATGTCTATTTCAGGGTTGTTAAAACGGGTCTTAATCAGGCCGATTCCGGGAAAGATTACACGATTTCAGCTCCCGGTATTGTTTCGTTTTCTGCTGGAAATACAGCTCAAGATTTGGGATTATTTATCAGGAGTGATTTTTCCAACGATGAACCGACTGAATATATAAATCTGGAAATCACTGGTGTTTCTGACCGCAAAAGTGTTTATGTTAAAGGCAGTACAACTATGAAAATTAGTATCACTAATCAATAAAAAAAAAGCTGAATTGAAGCTTTGGCAGAGTTGATTAAAAAACAGAGGTGAATTTATATGTATTCACCTCTGAATTATATCAAATCTCTTTAGAGATAAATCAACCAGCATACTACCAACCTTTTGTACGCAAAAATAATCATGTAATCAGTTTCGACAATTCACATTCCTTTTTTATATTACACGTAGTATTTATCAGATATTTTAGGTTTAACCTGTCTTTTCCGGAGGAAATAATGCTGACCACCAGAAGATACGAGTATCTGCCAATTAACCAGATTTCCATTCATCCTACTATCGGCAATCACCGCCGGCTCTCCTCATCCAAAGTTTCTCATTTAGAAAAAGACATCCTTAAAAACGGTCTTTTGGAACCACTGGTGGTTTGGGAACGTCAGGCAGCAGAATATTACCTGGTGGGTGGTTTTCACAGGTTGGAGGCTATTAGTCAGATCAGGACTAAAAATCCCGGATATTTTGATCGGGTCGATGTGCGGGTGGTAGCAGGTGATCCTGATGAAATAAAAGCTTTGAATCTTAAGCTCAATGCAGACAGACTGGATATAAAGATAACCGATTACTTTGAGACTGTAATATATCTTAACAATGTTAACTGGTCCGCACAACGTATTGCTGAATTTCTGGATAAAAGCGTCTCCTGGATTGAAGAGATTATCCGCTTTGCGCCTATGATAAACGATTCTGTCCGTCAAAAACTGGAATCAGGAGAGTTATCATGGAACAGGGCTAAACAGATTATTCAGTTGGCACTGAATGCCTCGCCAGGTGAAGAAAAAACGGTTATTAACGGTGAACTGGCAAAATCGCAGGGGAAAATTTTCAGGCCGCTGACTTTCAAATCGGTTTTTTCTCGTTTGGGTAAATTGAAAAAAAACGATCCTGATATTACCTATTCACTGAAAATAGACCATCTCTATTCACTTTTAAAAGTTCTGCATGGTAAAGGGTTCAGCGAGCAGGATTTAGAATGCGTTAATAATAATTTCCCGGATCTGTTAGCTCATACTTCGGCCCTCCTTCGTAAAAACTATGGAGGGAGCTCTGTGTCAGCTTCAAATTGAATCAGAAACATTATCACCGCTTATCCTGAGTAGATCAAAGTCTTCGAAAATCGTATCGAAGGATAGCGGATCTAAGTGTAATCGCATATTTCAGCTTGACTCAGCAACAGCTCCGACAAGGAGCAAGTATGAGTGAATCGTTGGTGACTCCGGATTCAGGAGTGTTTTACGGTAGAGGTGCTGAGTAGAGATTGAAAAAAAACCTTTGTTTTTTTACTTTATTTGAGCGGCAGAATCGCTTTTAAAATATCGGCTCAGCACATTTCTGGCTGTAGCTGAAACAAAGGGATCTCTGATACCTTTGGATCCAATATCCTCCAGTAATGGCACTGCACGTCGATCGCCCAATTCACCAAGTTTTTCTGCTGCTCTTATTCTGGTGCGCATACTGGCTGTTGAGTTCAGATCCAGCATATAAATATCAACCATGTCGATTTTTTTGCCTGCAGTTTCCATTACTTTTACCGTATTCCATCGCAACCAGTATTGATTATTACTAAGCCATTGATGAACCCGTTTATTGTCACCGAGTGAAAGAGTGCGGCTGACCAGATAAATGAGTGATTCCGGTGCTTTTTCTTTTTGAAAGATATTCTGCAGATCGTCGATGATAAGGTCAATCTGATATTTAAAAATTGATTTTATTAACTCCGGTGCAGCTTTAAAATGAATATCTGCTGTGATGTAGTTTCCTTTTTTAAGTTCCAGACGCCCAAGGAGAAGTTCTGACCAGCTGCTTTTTTCTGGTTTGGGTTGTCCTCTGATCAGTTTGTAGGCACTGTCGGGATTTCCAGTACTCAATAGTGAATCGAATTGATGCACATAAGATGGAATCAATGGTTCCACAATCAGTGGAATGTTTTTTTTCTGCGGTTTGTAAGAGAACAGAATCAGGACTCCTGTGATTAAAACGGCAGAAATCAGTAATGCGTATTTAAACTGGAAAGCTTTCCGGAGTGATATTGCAACGGTCTGCTTAAGTGATTTTTGTCTGGTGATATTCTTTAAAGAGTGTAAATACTTAATAGCTAGAAATGTGATTTTTTTTGTGTGATTTTTGATTATGGTTTTATTTCTGGAGGAGAACAGTTTATCCCAGTGTTTGATAGATGATTGATTTGATGTAAAGAATATTTTAAGACTCAAAAGTAACCGTTTTAAAGATAATTGCTCTTTTTGTACACTCTTTAACGATATTTTTTCCGAGCTATCAGATTGGCTGATTAGTGAAATAAGTTCTGCTGCAGAAGATATTCTTTCATTTCTGGACGCCTTCAGTAAAGAATCAACCGCATTTTCCAGATCCGGGGGGACATCTTCGCGATAAGTTTTTAAAGGGAGGTAGTCCTGGTTTATGGTTGCAAAAAAGGTTGCCGGTACAGTGTCGCGTAAAAAAGGATGTTTTCCAGTGATCAACTCGTAAAGAACCACACCGAATGAAAAAAGATCACTGCGCGGATCCACATCGGAGCCATCGATCTGTTCAGGTGACATATAGCCTGGAGAACCGACACTTACCCCTGAGCGGGTCAATCCGATCCAGGGTGCTTTTACAACGCCGAAATCAGCCAGTTTTGCCAGTCCGCTTGCCGAATCAATAAGGATATTTGCCGGTTTTACATCCCGATGGATAATATGCTGCTGGTGAGCGAGATTGAGGGCTGAACCGATTTGAAAAATTATGGTTCTTATTTTATCGAATGCTAAAACTTTGCTTTCACGCAGTAACTGGTCAAGTTGTTTACCCTTTACATATTCAAATGCGATCCATGGGATACCATCCTGCTCGCCTGCATCATAAACAGCAACGATCGAGGGATGAGAAAGTCTGGCGCAGGCCTGTGCTTCGAATGCAAAGCGGTTGAGAAACTCCTGGCGATCTGATTCATGTATAGAGCGATCCAGTGCGATTACTTTTATGGCAACCTGACGTTTAAGTACAGGATCTTCAGCCAGAAACACCCGCCCCATTGCGCCTTGACCCAATTGATTAATCAGCTCATAGCGGCTCAAACGTTTTATCGAAAAGGATTCTTCTTTAAGTGGGTTCATATAACCTTTAAAATATAATTTCTGAATGCTGATTTGACTTAATCAGGTCAAAGAAGATACAATTATAATGGCTGCTCTGTTTTGGTTTAAGTACTCGATAATTGGAAACGATTATCTTTGCGGAACAATTCAGAATTAATACAGGTTTAATAGATGAAATCTCAATCTAAATCAAAAATTCAACACTATTTATGTGCAGTAAATGGGAGTAGAGATGGAATTTGGGATTGGGATCTTAAAAATGACAGCATTTTTTTGTGTGAAAGCTGGAAAAAAATGCTGGGATATTCACAGCAGCAGATAGGCACCAGCCCTGAAGACTGGTTTTCAAGGATCTATCATAAAGACAAACAGAGATTTAAAAGCAAACTTCAAAAGTGTATTAGCGGCAAATCTGAGTTATTTGAACTTGAATACCGGATGGTTCATAAAGACGGCAATCTCAGGTGGATGCATGTTCGGGGTAGTACCAAATGCGATAAATTTGGAGATACGACACGGATATCTGGTTTGCAAACCGATATAACAGTGCGAAAAACAGATGAACTTCAGCAGAAAAAGCTTCTGGATGAATACAGATTCGCTCTGGCTTCTGAAAAAGTGCTGATGGAGGAGCTTGATAGAAAAAACCGGGAATTAACAGAATTATCCATCACTGACGGGCTGACCGGTTTATTTAATCATCGTTTTCTTCAGGACCGCTTTGATTTCGAGCTGAAACGGGTTCACCGCTATGGCGGTAATCTTTCCTGTCTTCTAATTGATATAGATCATTTTAAATTGATAAACGATACCTGTGGTCATCAGTTCGGAGATAGTGTTCTGCGTCAAATCGCCAACATAATGAAAACCAGGTCGAGGGAGATTGATATCTGCGGCAGGTATGGTGGTGAAGAGTTTATGATTATTACTAATTTAAGGGCAGATGACGCGTTGCGATATGCCACCAAGCTGCATACTGCTATTGAAAGCCATCCCTTTAAAAATGGCCACAGAGCCATAAAAGTCACTGTAAGTATCGGCATTGCAGAATACAGAAGCGATATTAAATTCAAACAGCAGCTTATTGAACGGGCAGACAATGCTTTGTATCAGGCAAAAAAAGATGGTCGTAATCTTATACGCATTTGGAAAGAGTTAGAGAGTCAAAGTGATAAAGCATTAGATCGAAGTGGTGTGGAGGATCTCAAGCTTAAGTTTGAGCAGATGTCCAGGCAGATGCGAAACACCTATATAGAATCAACCAATGTACTGATTAAAGCTATTGATGCAAAGGATCCAATGGCAAAGGAGCACTCTCATAATGTTTCTATTTATGCAACAGAAATTGCCAAAGTACTCAATTTATCTGAATCTGATATTGAGATAATCTGCAATGCAGCACTTTTGCATGATGTGGGTAAGATCAGTATCCGGGATGAAATACTTTCCAAAAAGAGTAAACTGACATTTATTGAACTGCAAACACTGAAAAGGCATCCGGAAATAGGTGTGGGTATTCTGCGGGAACTCAAATTTCTGGAAAAAGAATTACCCATTATACTTCATCATCATGAAAGATATGATGGTGGAGGGTACCCGCATGGGCTCAAGGGACGGGAAATTCCTCTGGGAGCACGTATCATTGCGGTAGCTGATTCATTTGATGCTATGATTTCGGGCCGCAGTTATAAAAAGAGAATGTCATGGGAAGCAGCATTGGATGAATTGAAAAAAGGATGTAATACTCAATTTGCGCCGGAAATTGTGGAGGCTTTTCTGAAGGTGCTCAGATCAAAAAAAAATTGCAGCGATAAAGGGAGATGGTTGTTATGAAAATTCGCATGAGAGAATATAATGATCTTGTAGAACTGGTAGTTGATGGTAATATTATGCAGGAAAATGTGGATATTTTCAAAAACCGTCTCCATGACCTTATTGATAATGGGAAAATAAGAATTGTACTTAATTTTGGAGCCACAAGTTACATAAGCAGTCTCTGTTTGTCAATTATTGTAAATATTAAAAACCGTCTGTCTAACCTTAATGGGGATATAAAAATCGTGATGGCAAACCGACTGATTACCAATCTTTTTGAAATTACAAATCTCAATAGGAAGCTGGAGATGTACAAAACGCTGGAAGATGCAAATAATGCTTTTTCAAAAATGCAACTTAAATAATAAATAGTTGTAAAAAACTCAGATAAGAGGGCGTATCAGTTCCTCAATGGCATCGATTTTTAACCGAAGTGTCTGATCCTGTTCAAGTTCTGATTCGATTTTCTTAAAACTGTGTATGACAGTGGAATAATCCCTTCCCCCAAAATCCAAACCTATTGTTCGCAAAGACTGTTTTGTCCATTTTTTGCATAGATACATTGCTACAGAGCGGGGGAGAGCGACGTCACGTTTTCTGGTGTGAGCGGTAAGCTGATTAGGGCTGATATCGAAAGCCTCAGCAACTTTTTGCTGAATAAAAACAACTGAAACTCTTTCTTCTTTTCTGGAAACAGCATCTCCCCATAGTTCTCTGGCTACCTCCAGTGTGATATCTCGACCGGTAAAAGATGAAGAGGCGATAAGTTTTATAAGGGTGCCTTCCAGTTCTCTTACATTGGAGGTGATATGTCCGGCAATAAACTGCACCACTTCATCGGGAAGATTCAGGCCATCGATTTCTGCTTTTTTTCGCAGTATCGCCATACGGGTTTCCAGATTAGGTGGCTGAATATCTGAAATAAGTCCACCCATGAAACGGTTAATTATATGCTCCATCATATCGGGAATTTTATCGGGCTGTCGATCAGAGGAGAGTACGATTTGCTTGTTCTCAAGAAGCAGTTTATTAAAAATTCTGTAAAACTCTTTTTGAGTTCCAGGTTTGCCACTGAAAAACTGGACATCATCAATTAACAATAAATCCACATCATTGAATTTTCGGTAAAAGGAAGTAGAATCCTTCTTGTTAATTACAAAATTGATGTACTGATTGGTGAATTCTTCACTTGTGAGATAGATCACCTTATCGGCTGTGCCTTCATTATGAGCAAACTGCCCGATTGCCTGTAGAAGGTGAGTTTTGCCTAATCCGGTACCCCCATATATTATTAACGGGTTGAATGATGTTTTTCCGGGTGCTTCAGCAACTGCCAGTGATGCTGCATGGGCCATACGGTTCCCATCGCCTACAATAAACTTATTGAAGGTATAATTTGGATGGAACTGTTCAGGGCTTTGGGCTGTTTGTGGAATTTTGCGCGATTGTGCTTCTGCGATTTTCTCTGAAAGGGGCTGGATTATTTTCCAGTCTTTTTCTACCGGTTTGAAATGAATGGAAGAAAATTTCAAGTCAGAGTCTTTTAAAGTTTCTTCGATAAGCAGTAAAAAATGCTCTTCTATAAAATCTGCAAAAAACTGGTTTGGTACCAGAATGTTTGCTGTTCCATCAATTGTGATCTGCAAATCTGTTGCTTTAAACCAGGTTTCGAAACTTGCAGGGCCTATTTTTTCCAGAATTTTTCCAAGGCAGATCTGCCACGGAGAAGCAAGCGAGAAATCATGAGATAAGTTGTTCGCCAACATGTTATCCACATTTCCTTAAGCTGACAGGTGATTGTGAGTGATAGATGTAAACAGGTTATTGAGCAGTTTTGTCAACATGTAGGGTGAAACGTTTAAGATGTTGAATATGAAGTGCTTAGACAACTTGACGAATCCTATTATGGGCACTGTTCAGGAGGTTGTTCATATGTTATTAACATACTCTCCACTACTTATCAACACTAACTTATCCACACACTGAAAACGACGTTGTTGCTCGTGCAAAACAATATAATTTTCCTATGCAGAAACTCAAAGGAAAAATTATTTAATAACTAAAAAAAATAAGACAAAGGATAATTAGCAAGTATTATCAGAATGAATTTTGTATGCCGATAAAAAAGTCAAGAAATTTGTGAAAAAATAAAACAGTGCAATTCTTATAAAGATTTCGGCAGAAATTCCGAAAATAATAAAGAATCGTTTAACTGACCTGTCATAAAGGGGGGCACTCATGTCAGTCATAAAATCAGATTCTTTATCTTCGGCAGGCATAACTTCTTTTAAATCAAATACATCTAAATTTGAGATCAAACAGAAAAATCAAAATGGTAAATTCACAGAGGAAAACTTTGGCGTTGCTATGGAGAGTTACAGTCGAAGCGCTTTATCTATAGAGTATGTATCCGGAGATGGTGACAGGGTAGCAATAAATCTGCAATCGGTAAAGTATCAAAGAGGTGTTCTGAATATTGATACTAAAGGCAGTGATTCCAGCCTGAATGAACTTATGTCATATGTAAAAGATCAGATTACTCAAAAGGGTGAGTGGATGATCAAAAAATTTGATGAAAAACATGGTGAAAAGAGTAATGATGTCGAAAATTCAGAATCTGAACCTGTTTTAAATATTCCGGAATATTGGAATGCTCAGAACACATCAGGCAGAATAGTGGATTTTTCTATTTCCTTTTTTGGATCTTTTAAAGGCACTAAGGAAGAATTTTATAGCAGAGTAAAAAATGCAATCGAAGATGGCTTCAATCAGGCAAAAGAGATCCTTGGGAAACTTCCCAGTCAGGTTGCTGATTTGACTGATCAAACCTATGATCTGGTTATGAAAAAACTGGATTTCTGGTTTGAAAAGAATTAAACCTAAACTCCGGATGATTCTACTTGTGTCTGGATAGCCTGATAGGGAGTTTCAGCCCTTCAACTTGCAGATTATCTATTATTTTTATGATATTTCTCAGCTCTCGCTGCAGATCACTCAGTTTATCATTCCAGATAGGAAGATCCGGACTGTTGATTTGTTTGGCTACACTTACCGAATGGTCAGAAAATGTTTTCAGCTGAAGCACCAGATTATTGCTTTGAATGATCAGACTTTCAACTTTCTTTAAAAAAGAGGGTAATGTAGTAGAAAAATTTTCTGTAATCAGAGTTGATTTTTTGAGTAATTCAGTTATAGAATCCAGTTTCTGTCCAGTTTGCAATTCAAACATACCGGTTATGGCTGCAATTGAACTGCTGAGCGAATCGATGGTTTCTACACTATTCCAAAAATTAGTTATCAGAGATTTGCTCTCCGTGGTTCCGTTCTTCAGATTGTCTATAATGCCTGAAAGTTGTTCGATTTTTAAACGCAATTTATCAACGCAGCTAATTGCTTCAGCTGGCCCCAAAATAAAAGTACCAGACAGGGTGTCAGTGGGGTTAAGTGCTTGGTGAGTATTTGTGCCCGGTTCTATTTCAAGGTAACGATCTCCCATTATACCTTTAGGAATAACTGATATATTGTAGTTACTGTAAAAGTTCAGATCTTTTCTGGTCTCAATTGTTGCATATACTTTTTGAAGACCGTTGACTACCTTGCGAACCTGACCGATCTCTACACCCTTTTCATAAACCGGATCCTGAAAATTAAGAAAGCTTATACTGTTAATGGGGTCGAACTCGATTATGTACGAATGAACAGGTGTCGCAGATTTCCAGATAAGAAAGGAAACTGGTAGTATGAGGAAAATAAACAGTGCTGTGACTACTACGTAACCTAAAAAACGATCGTTCATATTGAGGTAATATAATTTGGAATTAACTGGCTACCTATGGTGTCCATGTCTTATTGAATTTAATCTGTATAAAACATCATCATAATTATACTATTATGGAATCAGAGTGGCTGATATATTTTTAATTTATGCTTTATTTGAATTTGGCTCGAATTTCTTTGTTGTGTTTTCTTGTTATTGCTCTGGCATCCTCAATAATCTCTGCGGAACCAATAGTAATTAAGGGGGGTGCAGCAAAAAAACTGTTGGGAACTCCGATAGAAAAAATCCGTTTTTGTACCCGCGATCATAAACCGGTGGTTTTTCAGATTGATGAGATGACACCTGATGGTGAATATGTTTGCTCTCAGGGTGAGCAGCCAAACAGTGATTCTGGCAATGGAGTTTTAGATCCTCAGGATGAGATGGTGTTTTTATGGGAGGATTGCCAGGTTGTTTGTATGTGGGATAGTCTGGACTCTGACGGATCATTAACAAGATTACTTATAAAACGGGGTGATGAAGTTAGGGAAGTATTTGTCTGCGCTGACAGCTCAATTCCTATTACATCCCAATGCTACATTCAGTATGATCATGAAAGCAGAATGCTAAAGACCCCATGGTATTATGCGCAGTTTGCTGAAGACCGATTCCATTTTGTCAAAGCCGGAGTTAAGAATGCCGATGCAGACAAATATGTAGATCTAACAGATGAATTGCGGATTGAGATTCTGCTTAGAGCGCTCTGG
Organism: Chitinispirillaceae bacterium; assembly: GCA_036260705.1. Lineage (GTDB taxonomy): Bacteria > Fibrobacterota > Chitinivibrionia > Chitinivibrionales > Chitinispirillaceae > JAAYPC01. The sequence goes on from DATAMG010000126.1 coordinate 58,587, forward strand.
GGGCTTATACCAATTCGTTACAGCGAAGATAATATGGTGTGTCTTGTAAAGAGGTTCAAGATCGGGCCGCTTCGACTGATTCGAAGAGGTGATTTTCATCTTAATCTTGGGCTGGGATTGCGTGGCAGTCATGCTTATGTAAATCAAATCTGTTATCCACAAATCATAAAGGTACCTGTTTATGTTCATGCCCCGGTCCGTTTTGGATCATTTTTCCGTGATGCATATATAGAGATGACACCTGTTTTAAAAAATCTTCCAGGTTATTATTTCAGGATACCTCAAGTCAATTTCTCTCAAAAAATCGGTGGAAATTTGTCATTGGATACTTTAATCAATGTTTTACCTAACAATCAATTTATGGCAGTGAGTAATGATCATAATGGGTATGGATGGGTTTTGAGAGCAAAGATACCGGATCAGTATCTTAAAAACAGCGTTTTTATCTTTAGAAAACCATCTTTGCGTTCCGGATCTGCAGATTGTGGTTTCAGATTAAACATTCACAATCTTCCAAAGGGTTACTATGAAATTACCAACTGGGTACTTTTTCAGTCTGGAAGTTACTCCAGTTTTAAAAACGATTTTAAATCGGTGCTTAAACCGGTCACTGTTTCCAGTTCTGATGGTGAATTTGAAAATGAGCTCTGTGCTTCCAGCGTTCATAGAAAGTAAGTTGTCAGTCTGCCGATCGGCTAAGTATTTATTATCTATCCCGCTTAAGCCGTTATGCGACATGTCGAAAAATGAATTCTCTTGGATCAGGTTAATTTTATTGACTTCCCAATCAACCTGAGAGTATCATAATTAATATGGCTGTTTGCAAAAAGGTTCTCCTTAACATAAAATAGAGGATGGTACAGATGCATAACAGTTTATCTGAGGGCGAACCGGTATCTCAAAAGACTGTTTCCTCAGGAAAAAAATTCTATATAACTGGTTGTGAAGAAACACATAATCTAAGTGAACTGTGTAAAATGGTCACTTCCTGTGCATATTCCTATGAAGATCTTGCTGAGAAGATAGAAGACAAAGCATATGAGGAATGTGAACAGGGCAAAGCACAAAATGCACTGAAAAAACTCATAAAAATAACCGTTTTTTTTGAAAAATTGAAATTTAAGAATGAGGAGATTGCCAGGGATCTGGCTGATGTTTACTTACTTATTGGACAGATACATCAATATTCTGGAAATCTGGAAGAGAGTATCAGCTGGTTTAGTAAAGCCATAGTGGTCGATGACCGGTATTCAGTACCTTATCACAGTTGCGCTGTTTCTAATCTAAAGCTGGGCAGAAATGCAGATGCAATCCGCTGTCTGGAACAGGAGATTTTTCTGTCTCCGGGAAATTACTATTCTTACATTCTTCTCTCAGATATATATAAAGACCAGCAAATGCAAAATATGGTTGAAAACACCTTGAAGCGTCTTTTAGAACGGGATCCAAACAATATTCAGGGATTGCATCGACTAATCCGCTACTATGAGCAATCGGATCCAACAGTAGAAGTGCAACTGCTCAGAAGAAGGCTACTGGGTTCAAAAAGCCAGTTTAACCATGTTGAAATGATGATACGCTGTTATCATCTATGCCGCGAAAAACGCTACAAGGATGTTTTGGAGTTTATTGACAGTTGGTCTGCTGAAGTTACCATTATTTATCTTATCAGGGCTCATGTTTTTGCAGAGATGCGCCAATTTACAAGAAAACGTCTGGAACTTGCTGAATTTATTAAGAGAAATCATGGAAAAGAAGAGATCATGATGGCAAAACTACAGGAGTTTGGGCTGATCTTTGGAAAAAATGCCGAAAAACAATTAATTCACAAGCTTGATTTTACATTTCCCGACCACTGATTATTTATTTCTGTTGCCTTTTTTTCTCCAAATTGCTGATATTACATACCCACACTGAGTTTGGTATGTTGTATCTTTTATATATGCCAGTAACTTTATATCCAGTTTTGCGCCTGGGTCTGGGTATTGGAATTGCAGAGCTTTTTTTCTGCTGAAATTCTTTTTTCATAGCTTACCTTAAGCGTGCACTCCTTCAGATGCAAAATGCTTTTATTTGAGAGTATTTATTAAAACGAGTTCACCTCAGGCACAATAAAGGTTATTATTGCATTGAGATTTTTTAAAAAAAAACGAGGTGTTTTACAGTTTGAAAAAGCTGCCTAATTTAATGATATTATGTTGTGTCGTGGTGCTTGTTAATGGCTGTTATTTGATTAAGCAGGGAATTTATCTTTTTAGATATAATTCCAGTGCAAAATCTGTCGAACACCTTTTAAAAGACCCTCATACAGAAGAAAAAATCCGATCCTTTTTGAAGCTGGTTCAGGAGATCCGGACCTTTGCCATTGATTGGATAGGTCTGGAAAACAATCGCAATTATACTCGCATGGTAGAAATTGACAAGGATTATATTGCCGTTTTTGTGGCTGCAGCTCAGCGTTTGAGTTTTGAACAATATAAATGGTGCTTTCCGATTCTTGGTTGTATTCCCTACAAAGGATATTTCCAAATTGATGATGCAAAACGGGAAGCAGATAAACTTGCCGGGTTGGGATATGATGTGGATATAAGTGAAGTTGATGCGTTTAGTACATTGGGTTTTTTTTCTGACCCGTTATATAGTTATATGGCAAAATACAATGTTTTTTCTCTGGCATCACTCATAATTCATGAGCAGACACATGCGACACTTTATTTAAAAGATCAGGCTCAGTTTAATGAAGAACTGGCAACCTTTATTGGAAATAAAGGTGCGCTGGAATTTGTAAAGAGGAAATATGGTGAAGAATCTGAAGTGTACCGCAATGCTGTTGCAACAGGCAAGGATCGGGAGTACTATCGTGCTATCATGAAAAAACTGGTGTCAGACCTTGATCTGGTGTATAAAAGCGATGCTTCTTCTGAGTTAAAACTGCAAAGAAAACAGCAGACAATAGATGATTTCAGGCTGAATATAAAAAACAGCTATGATACAATTTTTAAAACTCCATATTACAGGAATATCGAATCCATGAAGATAAATAATGCATCACTTGCGGTATGGATGACCTACACATGTGATCTGAGTATCTTTGAACAACTTTACAGTAAAAAAAGAAACAACCTGCATGATACAATGGAATACATTAAAAAATTAAAAAAGCTTAAGGGAGATCCCAAAAGTCATATCAGGAAATTTGTGAATGTGCAATAAACCTCTTGCAGATCTTTTAAGTATTCAAAATGCATTAAAAACATAAAAGGAGTAAGTTGTGATTTCCAAGCTGATTTTATTCTTTACATTAACAATACTTTTTGTATCCGGCATTTCTGGTTCACAGCAGCAGTTACTTGACAGTGCCTGGACAGAGCTCCTGAATAACCGACCGATTAAAGCAAGGGAGTTTTTCCGAAGTGTGACAAATGGTAAAGAACCCGGACTCGTTGCTCAGGCGTATCGTGGGTTGGGTGAGGTGGAGGCATTTCTGGGTAATAATAGTGTTTCGGAACTCTATTTTCTTGATGCATATCGTACGGATAAGGATTTGTTGATGTTCTCTGCCCGTCCGGATTTTAATTTTTCGGTAAGTAGACATGGCATTACTTACGATAAGAAAAGAGATGAAGTTTTATTAAAACTTGCAAACTCCAGCGGTTTATTTAACGGCTGGTATCAGGATGCTCTTTTACAAAGATATCTCAATCAGGGAGAACTTAAAAAAGCTGAAAAGATGTGCAAAAAGATAGGAGCAATCACTAATTGGCAGTTTATCGGGCCTTTTGAGAATGTCTCCAATTGCGGCTTTTCTAAAAAGTATCCTCCTGAGTTTCAAAGGGATTACAGCTGTGAATACGAGGGGAAAAATGGCAATGAGGTCAAATGGCACAAACTGCAGACCCTTACTCCAAATGGATGGATATTTATCAATAATTACGGGACTGAGGAGAATGCTGTTTATTATTTCAGTACTACAATTTCCAGTCCAGATGCTCAGGAAGTATACATCTCCTTTGGGGCGTCCGGTTCTTTTGAGGTTCTGCTCAATGGAAACACTGTCCTTCTGGACTCAGTTTTCAGAAATACTGGTATTGATTCTTATTTGCAAAAGGTCCGGTTGAATAAAGGTGAAAATGATCTTCTGGTGAAAATCGGTCATGAAACGGTTTATCCGGGCAGTTCACTTTCAGGGTACGCCAATTTCATGCTGCGTTTCCTTGATAAGTCATACAGGCCTGTAACCAGCATCGAAACTTTATCCAAAATCGCATCCTTTAAACCTGATTCCACAGTATTTAAAAATCTTGCTCCATCACCGGTACTTGACTCAATAAGCACGGCTCTTGAGAGATTATTTAAAGACGATAATTCAGGTTTTGATGCGCTCTT
>DATAMG010000130.1:0-2209 GCA_036260705.1 Chitinispirillaceae bacterium
GGTCAGTGGATCTACTCCAGGTCTTATGCTGCCGGTGCAAGTTTGCAGGTATTTCTTTTTCCAGTTATCATACCAACTTTTTACAAAATCATTGGTTACAGCGCTGGTCATCACTCCATGGGGGTATACTACATTTTGCGGCTTGTATAATTACTATAAATCAAAGCAGACCACCGAAGGTTGCGGACTTATGGGCTGGAAAGTAAATGGCTGTGATGATTTTGCGGACAGGGGGGCTGCAACTGACGGAGATATCGATGTGGCATGTGCCCTGATTGTGGCCCACTGGCAATGGCCAAATGACGGATACGATGAGAAAGCCAAAAGTCTTATCACCACTTTGAAGAAGATGATCCTTACCTGCAGTGGAAAACTGACTGTTTATCCGGGTTGTTCATCGGGGCGGCCATGGGGAGGATGTAATGAAACTGACATCTCCTATTATGCACCGGCATTTTTCAGGTACTTTGCAGAGATTTCAGGGGATGAGAGTTGGGCAAAACTCGCTGATGATACTCATCTTATCCGTGATGCAGCAGCAAACAGCACCACCGGTCTGGTGCCTGACTGGCAGTCTGTAAGCGGCACTGCAGGTGCAGGCTCCAGAAAGGGGTATTTCAGCTTTGATGCTATCCGTGCACCATATAAGCAGTCAATGGATTTTATCTGGCATGGTAATAAATCGGCAGAAACCTGGGCCAAAAAACTGACAACCTGGGCTCATGGTTATGGAGTAAGCAAGATAGTTGATGGATTTCAGCTCAATGGCACTTCTGCAGGCAGTAGCCACAATATGGCTTCAGTGGGTAGTATGGCGGTTGCTGCAATGGCCAACACTCAGGAAGTTGTAGATGCTTTTGGTAAGGAAGTGATCAAGCTCAAGGATGACTACTGGTATAGCGGATATCTGGGAAACCTCTATCTGCTGGCGTTATCAGGGAATATGTGGACACCTGAAATTATTGCCAATCAGGTAAAGATAAAACATGTCAATAGAAGCTGTATCTCCGGTATCGATTTAAAAATATCGAAAAAAACAAATCGTGGAATATCAATTTCAGGTATTCCTCGGAACAGCACAGTTACCCTTACCACGCTTTCCGGGCAGCGAGCTTTCTTTGCGAATACATCTGATGGAAAGACCTCTATCAATTTTAACTCACAGCAAAGCGGATGTTACATTCTTAATCTCAGCGATCAGCAGGGAAGGACAATAGCCGGTAGGATGGTATCATTGTATTGATGGGTTTCAGGGATTGATCATCTTTGTATGTTATATTTACTAAATCAGTTGAAAAGGTAAATGAAAAAATGCAGCAGGTGATTTATTTCAGTTAATGGTGCATTTTTTCATTTCATATCTCGCCCGGTTGATACGAACCGTCACTCTTTTTGCACCAGTTCTTATTATTTTACCTGCTGCATTTTTCAGAAATGGTTTACTGAACTTTAATCTCAATCATTTTCGGTTTAACCTTTTGGTTCCTGGGTAGTTTAAGCTCAAGAACACCGTTCTCCAGTTTTGCCTCTATTCCCTCAGCATTTACTTCCTCAGGAAGAGAAAATGACCTTTTAAATTTCCCATAGCTGCATTCCAGGTGATAGTAATTACTTTTCTGTTCTTTATGTACTCCCTTTTTCTCTCCTTCGATAGAAAGTACACCATTCTCAACAGAGATGTTAAAATCGCCCTTTTCCATTCCGGGGAGATCGGCTCTCAGAATATAATCGTTGTTATTCTCCATTATGTCAACTTTTGGCCAGTTGTTACCCAGGATATTTCTGTCAATTGCCTCGTAACCGGAATCATTGAAGAACTCATCAAGTAATCCGGATAATGTATACTGCGGATGTTCAAATCTTATAAGTGAATTCATACCAACCTCCTGTTTTTATCTGTTATCGTTCTTTTAAATACAGCTGTTTAGATTAAAGTTGATAATTATTAATCAATTTTTACCTCAATGGTTTTTGGTTTCTCTTTTTCTGCTTTGGCAATCGTGAGTTCAAGTACTCCGTTTGCCATTTTTGCCTGAATTTGTGACGGATCGGTTCCTTCTGGCAAAGCAAAGGTTCTGGAGAATTTTCCATATTCCCTTTCGAAGTGGCAATATTTTCCGTTCTCCTGTTTCTTTTCTTCCTTTTTTTCTCCCTCGATGCGCAGTACTCCCTTTTCCACAACTATATTGACATCTTTTCTGTCCATTCC
>DATAMG010000100.1:0-23873 GCA_036260705.1 Chitinispirillaceae bacterium
TACCCAAAGGTTCTGTTTTTGGTTTTTTAGGTCCAAGCGGCTCAGGTAAAAGTACTACCCAGAAAATTCTTTTCGGCGTTTTAAAAGATTACCAGGGTTCAGTAAAGATTATGAACAAAGAAACCCGCAACAATACCAGATCTATGTATGAATCGATTGGTGTTGCGTTTGAATTCCCTAATTTCTATTCGAGATTTTCGGCTCTGGAGAATCTCTCTTTTTTCAGGACTCTGTACACTGGCAGTACCGAAGACCCCAGGAATCTTTTGACAATGGTAGGACTGGAGAAGGATATGAATAAAAAAGTTGAAAACTTCTCAAAAGGAATGAAAATGAGGCTGAATTTCTGCAGAGCATTTCTCAATAAGCCTGAGGTTATTTTTCTTGATGAACCTACATCCGGCCTCGATCCGGTTAATGCCAAGCTTGTAAAATCACTGATCATGGAACAAAAGTCACTTGGCAGAACAATATTCATTACCACACACAATATGACAGTTGCAGATGAAATTTGTGATACTGTAGCTTTTCTGATTGATGGGAAAATTGCCGCCTTGGACACTCCATACAATCTCAAAGTTGCCAGAAGCAGCAAAACCGTATGCATCGAATATATAGAAAATAATCTGCTGCAAAAAAAAGAATTTCCCCTCCAGGATATTGGAATCAATGAGGAGTTCCTGTGTATTTTGCGTAAAGTGCCAATCCAGACGATTCACTCCCATGAAGCTACTCTTGAAGATATTTTTATTGAAAAGACTGGCAGGAATCTTTTATGAGATTATTGCGAATGGTTATTCATAATGTCGTTTTTCAGTTTAAACATGGTTTTTACCTGGTATATCTTATTATAAGTCTCTCGTATGTAGCTTTACTACGAATGCTTCCCTATTCTTTTGCACAGAAAGTTTTTTCACTAATCATATTCTCAGATATTTCATTTCTTGGACTCTTTTTCATTGGTGCGATCATTTTTCTTGAGCGAGATCAGGGAATAATGCAGGCATTATTTGTCACACCGCTCAGGATAACAGAATATATTCTTTCAGAGGTATTTTCGCTTGCCTTTTTATCGCTTATAATGGGAATGCTTATTGGTTTTTTACGTTTCGGCCTTTCATTCTCTGCCCTGCCCATAGTTTTGGCAACATTTTTAGCATCAACACTTTTTACATTATTTGGTATTGCAATTGCTGTGAAACAGCGCCGGATTACCTCCTACTTTGTCATCTGTTTTTTTTTGATTGCTCCATTCTTTTTGCCACTGCTTAGCTATTTTGATATATACAATAGCAGAGTTCTTCAATTTTTTCCGACTGCAGTATTTTTAAATTTACTGGATGGAAGTTTTAAACCGGTTTGCTTTTCATATTACATGTACGCATTGGCAAATTGCGCTGTTTGGATTGCTGTTGCATGGTATTTCACAACCCGGCGATTTACAGAGTATGTTATAAACAAGACAGGAGAAATACAATGAGCAAACCATTTCATCGCACGATTTCATTTATCAGAGGCGATTATATCTCCGTTTTAAGAGATTCAATGATGGGAATTTTGTTTATTTCTCCTGTTCTGATAGGACTGGCGATTAGAATTTTACTTCCATATCTGCAGGAAATTCTCGATCGTTTTTTCAATTTCGACTTAACGTGTTATTTTACAGGTATCAGTGGTTTTTTAATACAGCTCCCCCCTCTTCTGTACGGTCTTGTAGCCGGTTTCATTATTATTGACGAGCGCGACGAAGGTGTTTTACAGTATTTAACGGTAACACCTTTATCACGGGGTGGGTATCTCGCATACCGGATAATCATGCCATCACTTGCCTCCATTGCAGCATCAGTTCTTTGTTTAGCTATCAGCGCAATTGTACCAGTTTTCTTTTTTAAATTACTGCCAGTACTGATTTTGTCATCTTTGGGATCACCTCTTATAGCATTACTGCTGGCTGCCTATGCTCATGATAAAATCGCCGCCCTACCTCTAACCAAATTGATATCACTTTCATTATTACCGGCGCTTGTGGTATTTTTCTGTGACTCCCCTCTTCAGTTTATCTGTGGCATTACACCCGCATTCTGGATTGTTAAAGCCATTGTTTCATTATACAGAAACGATCCATTTTACCTTGTATATACTTTCGGTGGGCTCTTTATGACAACAATTTACATGTTTATACTTTATAGAATATTTTCAAGAAAAGTATTGTGATTTTTTCAATTCCAACTGGTACATTTAGTATTCGCAGATATCATTGTCGATAAATATGCAATAGTTCAGTTATATTAGATTTGTTGTAAAAAGTTACTGTTCAAGATCTATCAGGCTTCAGCTGTTTATGAATCAGTAAATACAAATATTCCTAATGTGGCGTGAAATAATCCCGCTTAAAAAGAACAGCTGAAGATCATTTTTTTGATTTATTGGTAATACCATTGGATGGCTTGCCGGATAATCGTAAATAGCTGTCAGCCGAGAAACCTGCCAGATTACCGGTTTTATTCGATGGACAAACCCAGAAGGTAAAATACTGTGGCTCAGGTGAGATTGAAACGCATCCATCCAGAAGATCAGTTACTGTTGTGATATAAATTGTGTCTTTATGAATTGAACCATCATCTACCATGATTTCTACTTTTGTTCCGAAATCGTTTTCCAATTTTTTGTAATAAAGGTACTCATTGCAATCGGCGGATTCCCATACGAATTTTATCGAATCATTGACTTTAGATGCGGTCAGACTGGGTGAGCTTGTAAAAAATTCCGGAAAAATAGCCGTAAATGAGTGGGTGTCTGTATCTGTTATAAATAACCGGATTGTCACTGACTGACCGGAGCGGAGAGAGTCAACAGTACCTGTGTAAATTCCATCATACGATGTTTTTTCAATCAACAGCACAGAATCAATGTAAATTTTGGCCCCACTTATGCCTGGGGACACGATTCGTCCATCTTTCTTCAGTTCAGCCTGAGCACTCCAGGTTTTACTTTTATTGTAAAAAACTTTCATTTGAAACCATGGTCTCAAATCAGTAGTATCGGCTGGTGTATCTTTAATTTCTTTGACTATCTCATCATCAAGAATATCACTATCAAGCGGATCTGTATCATCGATATAAGTTTTATCATCAGTGATCTCCGGCAGATCATTCTCATCCTGAAGACTGTTTTTATTGCAGGAAAATGCTAAAAGGGCAGCTATAGCGTATAGATGAAACCATTTCATTTTTATACCTCTTTTATTTAGTGATGTATAAATGCACATTTTTTGTTTTGAACACAGATGTTTTGATTTCAAACTCTATTCTGAGCTGATTCTGATAGGAATTTAAATTTTTCAGGCTGCTATTGTTACCACTTCCGGAAAACTACTCAGGGCCACTTAGCAATGAATATCCAGCACACCTTTTTGTGGCAAGTATTGGCATCGTACTTCTCCTGATATTTTTGCAGGACAGACTCGCTCAAACTCCTCAAAATAGCCAGCCTTATTTTTGAAGGAGGGGGATGCTTCAAATGCACATTGGCGACATCTGAACGGAAAATAACTAAAAAAATCTTAACTGCCGAACTCCGGCCTCATTTTTCGACACTACAATCCATATAAAAGAGTGTAAACCGATTTCCTGAACTCGCTTTGCTATGCCTGTTCGGCTAAACCAATCAGTTAAACTTGCAAGCTGGTTAGTACACCATAGGGAAACAGTATTCTATGACGACAAAATTTCGCGGAACCGTTTTTTCGGCATTACTTCTTATAATAACAACGGTATCGGTTAGTGCTCAGATAATCAACCTTTCGGGGTTGGTGAAAAATATTAGAGGAAGGCCGGTCATCGGCGCTTCGGTTGCCCTTGCCAATGATAGTTCGATTACCGCAATAACCGACAGTTCAGGTAGTTTTCTTCTCAAAGGAGAACATGTTGGGGTGATACGCCCGAGAACGCCATCCTCGACTCCGGTGGTCGGTTTTTTGAAGGGGCATTTGCGCCTGGTTACGACACAGCCCTCGCCAGTTTCTATCACCGTTTTCTCGACCCTAGGTCGAAAGCTTGTCGACCAATCGTTCTTTATCGCTACTCCCGGAGCACATCTGGTCACCCTTCCTGTCGAAAAGCTTACTGCAGGTTACTATCTTGTTAAAGTCGAAATCGCTGGTATTCGTACAGTATCCGGCTACATTCCTTCGATATCAGGCACAAACTCTTCCGCTCTTCAAAATCAATGTATAGAGCAGCGTAATGCCAGCTGCGCGAATGCAACCATTGCACAGATTGCTGATGATACAATCATTGTGCAAGCACCAGGATATGAAGATGGAGCTCTCCCCATAATAACTTATGAACGAACCGACATTGTCATCACACTCAATCCTGTTTCGCGCCTCACTGCCATAACCCGCAGTTGTGACGGGCTTATGCCATCACCGGTTTCAGGCGGACAAAAAGGTTGGGGGTCACGCTACTGGGATTGCTGCAAACCGCACTGTTCGTCCCCCTACAACACAAAGCATCTCTGCGCCAATTGTGACAGCAGCGGTGTTGATGAAGTACCCTGTTTCGTCAAGGATGGAAATGAATATTCCACATGGGACAAGGCCACCGAGAGCAGTTGTCAAGGAGGTATTGCCTACGCCTGCTACCGCCATGTTCCCTTCGCGGTCTGCGAAAAGCTGGCCTTCGGGTATGCCGCAGTACCGGGCAGCAGCGGTAGTGACATGTGCGGAAAATGCTTTCAGCTAGATTTCGACGGGGGTGCCAGCAACAATGATGCAAAAGCGGCCCACAAGATGATGAAAGGAAAAACCATGATCGTCATCGCGTCCAATATCGGTCACGACGTAAATGGAGGGCAATTCGACCTCATGATTCCAGGAGGCGGACTCGGAGCGTTCCGGGAGGGATGCAAAAAGCAGTGGGGTGTAAATGTTGATGACCCGAATCTTGTGGGCAATAACCTAGGTGGGCTGATCTCCAGTTGCCAGAGTAAACTCGGTTGGGACGCTGATGTCGGCGTTCTTAAAGAATGCGTGCGTGGGATGTGCGATAACCTGTTTGGTAAAGATCCGGCACTGTATGATCTTTGGGAAGGGTGTATCTGGTTTGTCGACTGGATGCATGCGGTCGACAATGCGACTTTTACCTATAAGGAAGTACCCTGTCCCAAAGAGCTAATTGATATGTATTATTCGACAAAGCATCCCAGACCGTGATTTTACTGTGCTGGACAGGACTTGTTGTTACAATCATCAGCTATTTTTATGATGCTATACAGATATATTTTTTAAAAACGAAGGAGAGAAACATGAGTATTTTACATCATGTACTGCATTTCAGATGTATAACAATTGCAGCATTGACATTGACATTTCTGAACGTAATGAATGCTGGCGCTCAGGATACCACCGAGGTTATTACCTTTCCATATGTGATCAACAACGAAAACAGTCGTGGACCTATGCCAAACGGTTATCATTATGAAATGTGGAAGCAGGATCCCGGAACTGTAAAAATGACGGTGCCCAACGATGAAGCCAAATTTGATGTGGAGTGGCGCAATATTCAGAATTTTGTTGCCCGTGTTGGTCTGGTATATGACGAGACAAAAACTCACGAGCAAATCGGAACATTCACCGCTGATTTGGAGTTCCAGAAATCCTCAATACAGAACGGCCTTGCCTATTTCGGTATATACGGGTGGACAGTTGAACCATTAGTTGAGTATTATATCATGGAGGACTGGGTAAGCTGGCGACCACGAGGAGGAGACGGGAGTGGTCATCAGTCCAAAGGCACAATAACGGTTGATGGCGCACAGTATGACGTGGTAACACGACAAATGAACAACCAGCCATCTATTAAAGGCACTGCATCATTTCCACAAGTCTTTAGCATCCGGCAGAATACCCGTTCAAGCGGTTCGATCTCAATTTCCGAACATTTTAAACAGTGGGAGAAATTGGGTATCAAATTTGGAAATTTGTATGAAGTAAAAATCAAGGTTGAATCATATAATGGCCAAAGCCAGTCAACCGGTTCCTGCAAAGTCACAAAAGGCGTCATCAAGGTAGACGGCCTTATTCCGACCGCAATCATGCCTTTTCGTGGCCAGATTGCAGATAAGCGGCCTAACTTAACAGATTTCACTACTCATGGTGCTTACACACTGATTTCTTTAAATGGGCAAAAGATCAGATCAATTGCATGCGATCCTTCACAACCGCTTGTTTTTTCAAAAAACAATTTTGCTCCAGGCATCTACTTGATGCAATCAAAGGTGAATGGCGCCACTCTGAATACACGGCCACTATTAGTTAAATAGTATCTGTTCAAAATGTCTATTCGCATTACCACATGTACAGATTGAAAAGATCCCCCCTTAATAAGGGGGCGCTTCCAGCTCGGGGATTTATGGAATAAAAAGATAGACATCAATACCATTGAAGGAATTTTTTGGCTCATAATATTTTATTATAAAGTTCCCGCCACCACCTTCCTCCAGTCTACTCAAGATGAGCGGTTAAAAGAAAAAAGGTTTTAAAAAATGCAAAAATATATTGACGGAAATCGCGAAGCTTGGAATACAGCTTCCTTATATCATCAAAAAGCCATGGCAGATGTTTGGATGCAAGGGTTTACAAAACCTGGTTATACATCATTCGATGAATTTGATTATAAATTGTATAAACATATTACCTTTGAAGGAAAATCTGTCTTTCAAGCACCATGTAATAATGGACGGGAAATATTATCATTTATTAATATGGGAGCTGTTGAAGGTGTAGGATTTGATATCAGTGATGAAAATATCAACTTTTCCAATAAGCTCAAAAGCATTTCCGGATTAAAAGCGGAATTTTATCGTACAAATGTATATGAAATCTCAAATCAATTTAATAACCAATTTGATATAGGGATAATCAGCGCTGGTTCTATTATGTGGATGCCGGATTTAAAAGGATATTTCCAAATATACCGCCGTTTATTGAAATCCGGTGGAATACTGTTTATTTATGAAATGCATCCATTGACCACTGCATATCCATATTCCTTCAGGAAAAATGATAAGATTGAATTTGAAACAAGTTATTTTACCAAAGGAGTAATTGTAACCAATGATAGTCTTGATTATTATGGGAATGCTGAGTATGTAAGCCCACCTCAGTATAATTTTCAATATCCTATTTCTAAAATAATCCAAACCTTAATTGATCTGAATTTTGCCATTAAAGAATTTAAAGAATATCCACATGATTTAGGTGGTGGTCACGTATATTTGGAAGGCAAAATACCTTTATGTTATCATATCTGGGCGGATAAAAATTGTTAACACAGGCACTTTCAGCTGTGCGGCAAATACTTTGAACACAAAAACCGGTATGCACGACTTTTATCGTGCCCCGTGATTACCAACTTTAAAAGGTACTGCAATAGACACCTTTATAAATGGTAAATATGGGAATCTTCCAACCGGAAATCATGCAGCTCTTTATATTTCACAGGATGCTTCTGGTATTTGGGTAATGGACCAATGGTTCAGTGATAAAAGCAAACCCAAGGTTTCAAAACGCTACCTGAGGAACAAGGGTAAACTACAAGATGGTTCATACGTAGACCCAAGTAATAATGCAAATGCATATTCCATAATCGAGTAAAATTGGAATCTTCAAGGAGAATAAAATGATACATTTTAGATATCTATGGAGAAGCATTACGTTACTCATATCTTTGCAAGTAATACTCCTGATGTGCAACGCTTCAAGTGATATTTCAAATCAGAAACACACGGTTGATTCTTTTTATAAAACAGTAATAATTGGAAAATACTATGAAATACCAGACAGCAGTCAAATCTGTAAAATAAAACCATATATTTCTAAACAATTGCAGAAATTACTTATGGAGGCCCGCATCACCGAAGATATCAGGGCAGATAATTTAACTGAACCAAGTCCACCACTCATTGAGGGCTCCCTTTTCACATCCTTGTTCGAAGGACCAGATACTTTATTAGATATTAAAGCTGATACTATCGCCGGAAATACCTTTTTAGTACGATTTCAGCATAAAATAAATTCAGATGCTTCAAATAAGAGAGAATGGATTCTGGGTAATTGATGATATTAAGCTACTTGGTAATTGGGACTTTGCAAGAAAAGGAAAGGTTAAGGACATCCTTCGCCACGTTATCTCTACCAGAAAATAGGAATGAAAAATCCAAATTATAGAGTTAATACGAAAAAGACTATCCAAAGAGATAAAGATATGAAGATATTGGAAACAGCTCGATTGATTCTTGAAGAAATTGAAGATGATAGATTTGAGGATTTAGCAAATTTATTAGCAAACAAAAACGTTCACAGATATTTCCCGAAGACTTTTAATAGAAAAGAATCACAAGAATTCCTTGAAACAGTTAGAAAAAGGCAAACTGAAGATGGTGTGTCCTTCTGGGCTGTGATACGTAAAGAAGGCTTTAAATTTCTTGGTATTTGTGGATTGCTTAAACAAAACATTGATAACATAGATGAAATAGAAGTTGGATATAGAATCAATGATATTTATTGGGGAAACGGATACGGTACTGAAGCCGCCAAAGGATGTATTCAATATGCAAAAGACAAATTAAAGTTAACTTCAGTTATAAGCCTCATTCTTCCGGAAAACAAACAATCTATACGTGTTGCTGAGAAGAACGGGTTAAAATTTGAGAAACAATCAATGTTCCACTGTCAGATGCATAATGTTTATCGAATACATTTGTAATCTATCTTTTTTTGTTCCCATTCCAGCGTGATTTCAGCATCCTTACGGGTCAGTTTTGACCTGCGAAATTTAGCTGTAGGCAATCATACTGGTAACACTTCAAATCTCACCGCAGGCTCCATTATATCAAATCTGGAATCCACAAGGCAAAGCTCTCTGCTTTTGGCATTATACGTTTTCTCAAATACCGCATAAACCGAATTGGCCATCTTTCCAAGAGCATCAGATGCATTGCGGGATTGTAGAAATCTTCCTAAAAATAAAGCTGCAGTTAAATCTCCGGCACCATTGGGATCTGCATTAAATTTTAATCGTTCAGTAGTTATAATCCAGTCTTCTCCCCTGTCAGAAAGATACATGGAAATGATCTTGTCATCATTATCTTTTTGAAAACTGGTAATCAGAACAATCTGAGGGCCTTGGCTTCTTATCCGCCGGCAGGCTTCTTGCGCATGAGATATTTCATTAATCTTCATTTCGGCAAGATACTCTGCCTCAAATTGATTGGGTGTGATAATTGTGGCCTTTTTTACAGCCTCATTTTTGATAAATTCCGGTATTTCCTTATGAACAAAAAAACCTCGACCATAATCACCCATCACCGGGTCAAGACAGTAAACAGCGTCCTGGCGACAGGCCCTTACTCTGTCAACAGCTTCAATAATAATCTCACCTATCTCAGGAGTTCCCATATATCCACTCAAAACAGCATCACATATCATTCCACCGCGCTTTTCGATTCCCTGAAGAATGTTTTTTATGTGCCTGGCAGAGAAAATATCTCCAGTCCACTCCCCATAGCCGGTATGGTTTGAAAACTGGACAGTATTAATGACCACTACCTCCTGGCCGATAAGTTCAAGAGGAAAAACCGCGGATCGGTTGCCTACACGTCCGAATGCCACATGTGATTGAATAGAAAGTACCATATATTTATTTATTCCTCTGTAATGTCCGGTAATACCAATTTATTGGTAAACTTTCTGTTTCAGCAGAGTTCGCAGTCGAAGTAACCGTTTACCTGCTTCTGCCAGAGTTTCTTCATTTTTTGCAAAATGAAAGCGTACATAATTGGTTATTTTTTCTCTGAAAAAGCTAGACCCCGGAACTGCAGCAACACCAACTTCACGGGCCATCCATTCGCAGAATGCCACATCATCAGTAACTCCGAATTCAGAAACATCAACCATAACATAATATGCACCGTAAGGTACGTTATACTCGAGTTGAGCATTATCCAGAGTTTCTAGAAAAAAAGCTCTTTTGCTTGTATACTTCTGGAGTAATTGCTGATAATAGGAATCATCAAACTTTAGAGCAGTAACAGCAGCCTCCTGTAAAGGAGCGGCAGCACCTACAGTCAAAAAATCGTGAACTTTGCGTGCAGAATCGATAATCATTCCGGGTGCTATTACATAACCCAGTCGCCATCCGGTAATTGAATAGGTTTTTGATAGAGAACTGCAGGAAATTGTACGCTCAAACATGCCCGGCAATGAAGCAAAATAAGTATGCTTATACGGAGAATAAACGATGTGCTCGTAAACCTCATCAGTGATAACAAATGTATCAAACTCTTCAGCCAGATCCGCAATAATCTTCAATTCCTCATAAGAGAACACCTTGCCGGTAGGATTGCCTGGATTACAAAGAATAATTGCCTTGGGCTTCTGAATGAATGCAGCACGAAGCTCATTTATATCAAAGGTAAAATCAGGCAAATGCAGTGATACATAAAGCGGAATAGCTCCTGTCAAAATAGCATCGGCTGTATAATTTTCGTAAAAAGGTGAAAATACAATCACCTTATCCCCCGGATTAGTCACAGCCATCATGGCAGTCATCATTGCTTCAGTACTGCCACAGGTAACCACTATATTGGTATCAGCATCGATTGGGATTCCCATAAAACGCTGTTGTTTTTGCGCCAGAGCTTCTCTGAATTTCTGTGAGCCCCAGGTTACCGCATACTGATGAGGCCCGCTCATCGAAATTTTCTGCAACGATTCCAACAGCTCCTGAGGCGGTGAGAAGTCCGGAAAACCCTGAGACAGATTAATGGCACCGGTCTGATTTGCAACCCGTGTCATTCTACGAATGATCGATTCAGTGAACGTCGCAGTACGATTGCTGATCCCAGCCATATTCAGTTTTTCCTCAACTTAGTAATTGTCTTTTCGACATAATTAATGATAAAAAAAATTTCCCCCAATATCAACACAGATACAGGGGGAATATCAAATTAAGACAGTAATAGATCAGCGTTCAATTACTCTTACCATAATCACGCCATCGATACTTCGGATCTTCTCCATAACAGAAGGTGTTACCTTTCCGTCAACATCGATGATATTATAAGCATAATCCCCTTTATGGTGGTTGATCAAATCTAAAATGTTAATCTTTTCCGATGCCAGAATAGTTGTATACTGTCCGACCATGTTGGGAATATTTTTATTAGCAATTATAAGCCTGGAAGGAGCCCTGAAATCCAGTTCACAATCCGGGAAATTGACCGAATTTTTAATATTGCCGGTCTCCAGGAAATTTCGCAGCTGGTTAGAGGCCATAATAGCACAATTATCTTCTGCTTCCGGAGTAGAGGCACCCAGATGAGGGAAAGCGATGACATTTTCCATCTTAAGAAGTTCTTCATCAGGAAAATCAGTTACATATGTCGAAATTATCCCCTCAGCCAATGCTTCCTTGAGATGCTCATTATTGACCAGCCCACCTCGTGCAAAGTTAAGCAGTCGCACCCCTTTTTTCATGATGGCAATACGTTCACGATTAATAAAGCCCTTAGTCTTGTCAGTAAGAGGCACATGCAAAGTAATATAATCCGATTCTGCGATCAGGCTTTCCAATCCACGGGCTCTTTTAACATTTCTGGATAATCCCCAGGCTGCTTCTACAGAAATGAAAGGATCATACCCGCTCACCTGCATACCCATCTCCAATGCATCATTGGCAACCATAACTCCAATTGCCCCAAGCCCCACAACACCCAGCTTTTTACCTTTGATTTCCGGTCCGGTGAAATCGGATTTTCCCTTTTCAATAAGATTGGGAACTTCATCGCCTTTGCCAACCAGACTTTTGGCCCACATCAGACCTGGAAATATTTTTCTGGAAGAAAGCAGGAGTCCTGCAAACACCAACTCCTTTACACCATTAGCGTTGGCACCAGGTGTATTGAAAACCACAATTCCTTTTTCGGAACATTTATTTACAGGAATATTATTTACACCAGCACCGGCCCTGGCTACCGCTTTAACCGATTCCGGAATCTGCATGTCAAGCATGTTGGCACTTCTGACCAGTATTGCGTCTGGATTTAATATCTCCGATGCAATTTCATAATCATCTCTGGGAAAAATTTCCAGTCCAATATTGGCGATTTTATTAAGTGTCTGAATTTTATACATGGCAATTCTCCTCTCAGGCATGTTCCATTTCGAACTTTTTCATAAATTCCACAAGTTTTGTTACACCTTCCACAGGCATAGCATTATAGATACTTGCCCGCATTCCACCGGCAAGCCGATGCCCTTTAAGGTTGACAAATCCAGCTTTATCCGCTTTTTTAATGAATTCTTTATCAAGCTCTTCACTTGGCGAAACGAAAGGTGCATTCATCAAAGAACGGTATTCAGGAACAACTGTGGCCTTAAACATTTTGGAATTATCCAGAAAATCGTACAGTACCTTGGCCTTTTGTTCATTTATCTTCTGCATGGCAGTAACTCCGCCATTCTCTTTGAGCCACTCAAGAACCAGTTTCATAATGTAAATGCTGTAACAAGGTGGAGTATTAAACATCGACCCCTCCTTGATATGAGTGTTATAATCAAGCATGGTTGGTGTAATGCTCATAGGATTAGCCGCAAGACCATCTTTGATTATAACAACAGTCAGACCGGCTGGTCCCAGGTTTTTCTGTGCTCCCGCATAAATGATTCCGAATTTACTTACATCACACACTTCAGAAAGGATATTGGAAGACATATCCGCTACCAGAGGAACCATGCCGGTATCAGGAATACTGCGGTAACGGGTTCCAAAGATAGTGTTATTGGTGGTAATGTGCACATATGCAGCTTCAGGATCAAACATGCTTTTATCAAGCTTGGGTATATAATTGAAATTCTTATCTTCAGAAGTAGCCACAACACGTACTGTGCCATACCGCTTGGCTTCTTTTATGGCTTTCTGAGACCAGATACCGGTATTGACTATATCCACTTTTTTCTTTTCACCTAATAAATTGAGGGGTACCATTGCAAACTGCAGAGATGCACCACCCTGGAGAAAAAGCACGTGGTAATTATCCGGAATACCCATAACCTCCCGGAAAAGAACTCCCGCCTCATTAATAATAGCTTCATAAACAGAAGACCGGTGACTCATCTCCATTACCGATTGTCCAGACCCCTTGTAATCCAGCATCTCCTGAGCTGCTTTTGTTAACACCGGCTCCGGAAGCATCGAAGGACCCGCAGAAAAATTATATACTCTGGCCATAACAAATCCCCTTCTGAAAAATGAATTTATCCTGAAAACTTAAGTTAAATACGACGCATGATCCTAAACATTTGAAATCTAAAATATCCGTACATCTTCAATCCATTATCAAATAAAACAGATCCGGTTTCCACATCCATTCAATTGTAAAATTTACAAAGCTGTAGAAACACTTATCTGAGCACTGATTATACGTAACTCACCAGCTATGTCCATCTGTTTTACAAAAACATCCTTGCTCTTAGTTCTGATACACACAGGCGCAAAATTCACTATCCCCTTTATCCCCCCATCAACCAGCCGCTCGACTACATCCTGAACATGATCTGCAGGAACCGTAATAAAAGCAATATCAATATTGAGACTGCGAATAACCTGGCTTATCTGATGAGCCGGGAAAAGCTCTATAGTGGTCTTAATAGTCTCCAGGCGATTTATGTTGGAATCAAAACCAGCAACCAGCTGAAATTCATCTCCCAAAGGATATTGCAGTATCGCTGTACCCAGTCGACCAAGCCCCACAACACAAACCCGACGAGGCGCATCAAGCCCAAGAGATCCTGCGATCAAAGTGCGCAACTTGCCTACATCATAACCAGCACCAGAATTTCCAGCAATTCCCAGAAAATTAATATCTTTACGGATACTGTGCGCACCCACACCCAGCCGCTCTCCCAACTCCGCAGAAGATACACAGCTTTGTTGCTCAAACTGCCCAAGCAACTGATACAGTGCACAAAGTCTGGAGATTGCCGGTGTCGAAATACTGTTCATTTTTTACCACCTGTGATTTTTTTCACAGCTATAATATAGCTTATTCCCCTGTTTTAAGCAACACAAAACATTGCAACCAGCAATTTTTTGACCACAGCGACCATGTTAGTGATTTTTTTCACAATGTTCGGTTATGTCACCTTAAATAGATTTTTCTTTGACTAAAGAGCCGTATTAATGGATAATATGGAAAAACTACCATTATTTCCAAGCCCGAAAGGCCCATCATGACTATAGACGTCATCGAAGTCAAACGAAGATTGCAGGTTTTATTGAATGATCAGAATCTGGTAAATGATTATATACGTCAGTTTGGTCCGACTATAGATATAAAACATATCAAAGAAATTAAAGAAAAACGGGAATCTAATACACGAACCGAAAATGTTGATGAAAGTGTAGGTCAGGATCCAGTATATCAAATCCAGGTAAAATGCCCGGTATGCAACCAGACAAAAATAGAATGCAATGAGCTGAGGGCAAAAAGTCAGCAGATAATTCCTAATAAATTTCTGATACCCACCTACTTTGGGGCATCCGGATTCAAAACTGTTGATTATAATATGATCGCAGTTACAGTATGCCCCAGGTGCCTGTTTGCTTCTCCAGACAAAAAGGATTTCTGCCGAATTGGCACTAGTGGACCATCTGAAAACAAAAGCCAAATAGCCCATAGCATTCTTATGACTCTTCAGGAAAAAATCGGGGAACGTAAAGCACTATTGGGCACAATTACCGATTACGAAAACTATTTTAAGCGTCCCAGATCAGATGAATCAGCTATTAACAGCTACAAATTGGCTATTGCCAGAGCAAAAGCGGAAGCCTGGTATGAACAACCATACTCCTCCTACAAATTAGGCGCTTACACTTTAAAAATAGCCAAAATTTTGAAAGATTCCGGTAAGGAAAATAAGGATCAGATTATGGAGGCTCTGGGATATTTCGAAGAAGCATTCAGAACTTCCAATTGCCCATCTGAAGATATTGAAATGCAGGTGATTTATACTATTGTCGCCCTGAACATTAAACTTTCTGAGTTTAAGAAGGCAAACTCTTTTCTGGCAGTCTTTACCAATTTGATAAATGCCCGCACCGCAGAAATGAGAGAGAACCCGAAACTTAACACTGTGACCATTGAAAAATGGGCAGACCGGGCCAAATTTCTATGGGAAGAGCGAGAGAACCCGGATCTGTTCAAGGATGAATAATTCTGATTTCCCAGGTTTTAAACTGTAAACTCAGCAGAAATCAATTTTAAAAAAAATTTAATAACCTACCTCGAGCTGAGCCTGAGCATCGACTACATCTCTATTTATAAGTACCAATGCCTCATGGAATCGATCGGCCAGAAATGTATCCGGTATTCTATCTCTCAAGGTCCTTAACAATTGAATGGTCATTCTAAGCACCCGCACCAGATCACCTTCCGGAACACCAAAGCCGCTAAGATCCTTGAGTGTACAACCATTTGCCCATGCAAAAACCGGAGTTGCCAGCGAAAAATCCATTTCACGGATCGGCATACTTATATTGTGTTTAATCTCTTTCATACGCAGCTTATGAATGACTTTCTCTGCACTAAAGCGCATGTTTATAGATGAAGCTGGTGCATTTTTTCTTCCACGGCTCTCTTCGGTTATAAGAGAAGCAAGAAGAACCGGAAGCTGCACTACACTGCACTCGTCAAAGCTTCTGGATGCGTAAAGCTCTGCAGCCTGAATTTCATAACCGCTAACCGCAGCAGCCAGTTTGCCTTTTTCAGTGAGACTTGTACCGTCCAGAAAACCTGAAGACTGAAGAAACCTGATCCGGTTCTCGATTTGATTTTCCTCTTTACGGTAAGCCTTGGTCATGGCAAAGGTGCCTTTACGAAAATTATGAAGACTTTTGCGGAAAATTTCAAAAGCCTCTTCACCAAATTGACTATAAAGGTTAAGTATAGTGGAATATCCGGCATAGAAACGGCTGTTAATGCGTTCGTTGTTACCATAAAGCAATCTTTCCAGATGCTGCGGGTCTGTGGCTTCCGGAATAATCTGAGAATAAACATAACCCACCTCATCCATACCCCGTCTGCCAGCTCGTCCGGCCATCTGGTTATATTCACGAGTCATCAGATAGCTGAACTCCACGCCATCAAATTTTTCCAGTTCATCAAACACCACCGAACTGGCAGGCATGTTCACCCCTAATGCAAATGTCTCGGTGCAGAAAAGAAGTTTTATCAATCCGGCAGTAAACAACCGTTCCACAATCTCTTTTGCGGCTGGTAAAATTCCAGCATGATGAAAAGCGGTTCCGGATTCCCACAGATTTCTCAGATAACTCAGGCGGTCATAATCACTAAGGTTGTATTGGGTAACCAGCTCATCAACCATAGCCCGTACTTTCTGCCTTTCCGCATCATCAAGCAGATTGAGTTGACTGTGCTGTTCTGCATTGTATTCACAGGCTCTCCGGTTGAAGCAGAAGTAAAGTATTGGCATCTGCCCTCTTTCCAGAATACATTGTATTATTCTTTTGGAAGAGGGTTTGCGGCGCAGAAATTTTTTGCGTTCAGAAGCGTCTGAACGGTACTTGCGTTTTATCGCCTTTAAATTCATCATTCCAAATTTGGGGCTGTAAAAGTGGTGCTTTAAGGGAACCGGACGCTCGGTTTCTTCGATAACAGTAAACTCAGTTCCTCTTACAGCCCCCATCCATTGCCCCAGTTCATGTATGTTAGGTACTGTTGCACTCAGACACATGAAGCGAATCTCACGAGGTGCCAATATGATACTCTCTTCCCAAACCGTACCACGTTCAGGGTCGTCCAGGTAATGAATTTCATCAAAGATTACATAATAGATATCCGAAAGCCTGTGAGAATCTTCAAGTATAAGATTTCGGAAAATCTCTGTAGTCATTATCAGTAGCTTACCATCAGGATTTATGGTAACATCTCCGGTCTGAATCCCTACAATCTCCTCCCCGAAACGTTTCCTGAAATCACGATATTTCTGATTGGAAAGTGCCTTTATCGGTGCAGTATAGATAACTCTTTTATTCCGCTCCATTGACGCATCAACCGCATATTCTGCAATAAGTGTCTTGCCACAGCCGGTGGGAGCTGCTACGATTAGTGATTCCCCTCTATCGATTGCCTCCACTGCGTGGACCTGAAAGGGATCCAATTCGTAATTTTGATAGCGCACAGTTTCTCCTGTTTTTCTTTTACATTGATTTCAAATAAATTCACTTCCTGAAGAGAATTATTTAAAATAGTTTAAATACACAATATCTCAAGGTTTTACTTCAATTAATGTATAATAATACGGATTAATCCTGATAAAAAGCATGTTCAAGGTGCAAATAATGCAACCAAAAAAACTGATAATAGCCACTGATTGGTACTGGCCTCAAAAAGGCGGTGTCGAGATGTTTGCACAAACACTGGCATCAAATCTCCAATCAGATTTCAATATAGAAATTATTACTCATGGGACCTGCTCATCACCATACCTTTACAACCGTTTTTCAAATGCAAAACCAGGACATCCGGTTGATCCAAATGGCAATAAAATCAGTCACTTGAGAGCTGGAATAATTGAAAAAATTCTTCTTCTGCCGCTTCTGTTGTGGAACTTTCCACATTTTAAAAAGAACCGTATTTATGATTTATTTTATTTTGCCTACAGATCGGCATTCAGAAAAACTATTTCTTGTCTTATTGCAGATGCACAGATAATTCATTGTATTTCAACAGGTTATCTTGCCAGATGCATAAGCGGAATATGCAGAGAAAAAAAAATCAGACTTATAAATTCTCCATTTATTCATTTTGGGAAATGGGGTGATTCTCCGGGGCAGATAAATGCCTATAAAGCATCCGATGTACTGGTATGCCCTACTGAATCCTTTAAAGCTAAATACCTTTCTGTAGCCGGCTTCACCAGTAAATCAAATACTGTAGTCATCCCTCCGATCATCCCGCCTCCCTGTACCAGGAGTACCCCCCGGAAAAATGATAATAAATTTATTCTGTTTTTAGGCAGACGTGAAAAGCATAAAGGACTTCCATTATTGCTTTCTGCATACGAAGGACTCCAATCCATGGCAAGACTTATAATAGCTGGACCTGGTAAAAAAATCAGCTCCCCTCCTCCAGGAGTTACTGATCATGGGGAGGTGGATGAAATTGAAAAGCAGAATTTACTCAACAATTGCACTCTTTTCTGTGTCCCTTCACATAATGAGTCGTTCGGGATGGTTTATGTGGAAGCGATGAGCCATGGAAAACCGGTAATCGCTCTGGATATCGCGCCAGTAAACGAAATAATCGAAAATGGCAAAAGTGGTATTTTAGTGGCTCCGTATGATAAAGAAGGTTTGCGCCAAGCATTAAAAAGAATACTGAATGAGGATAACTTGAGAAATGCCATGGGAAAAAACGCAAAGACAGATTTTGCCACCAGATTCAGTAACCACAAACTGGTTCAGCAATATAGAAACTTGTATGATTTGAACAAACCTGAAAATTCTGGACATTTAGAGTCATAATCTGTTCGCGAAAAAATATTGTTCGCGAAGCATAATTGTTATACTCACCAATTAAATCATGGTTTTAATTAATATTTTGTTCGCTTTGGAAATGACTTATATTCACATTTTCACCTCGCCAAGACTGAATTTTGATATATTATTGGGACTATGAATACAAAACTAGCGCAGCGCTTTAATATCTTTCATTATACCAATTACCGGATTCTTCTGAAAGAATATTATTCTCACCAGAAAAAAGAGATCAGGTCATTTTCTTTCAGATATTTTGCTTTAAAAGCCGATGTTTCTGCGAGCATGTTCAAAGATATTATTGATGGACGGCGCCGATTAAGTCTCAAGGTCATGCAAAAGTATGCCACAGCCATGAACCTTAGCCCAAGAGAAACAGAATACTTCGGTGCCGTTGTTCAATTTGTCAATAGCAGGTCTACAGAGGAAAAAAATCTGCATTTTTCCAGAATATTGCGATTACGTGGAAATTCCAGAGTAAAATTTATCGATAAAGAGCAGTATGAATTTTTTCGATGCTGGTATCATAGTGTGCTGCGGGAAATGGTGACACTTCCTGATTTCAGAGAAGATTACAACTGGATCGCAAAGAGGTGCATTCCACGAATCACCGCAGTGCAAGCTAAAAACTCCATAGAATTAATGCTGCAATTGGGAATTTTGCAGCGCAATGAACAGGGAAAACTGGTGCCTTCAAATGCGGTTATTTCCTCAGATTATGAAATCAAATCTTTAACATTGAGAAATTTTCATACTGAAATGATTGGATTAGCCAAAGAAGCTTTGGACCGTTTTGAACCAAATGAACGGGAAATCAGTTCGCTTACCCTTGGATTGTCCCAGGTTTGTTATGAAAGGATAAAAGAGCGAATTAGAACGTTCAAACAGGAGTTATTAAGTATGGTAGTAGAAGATACTACCGATTCTGAAATCGTATGCCAGTGTAATTTTCAGCTTTTTCCGCTAATGGAAAAAAATCAGGAAGTTAGAGGAAAATCCAATGAATCCTAATCATTTGCAATCAAAACACACCAGATATTCAGTAGTTTGGATGCTAATACATGTCTGCATTGTTGCGATGATTTCGCAAATGATCAGTTGCAGCTCAAGTGATTCAATTGCAGGTACCGGATCACAAGCCGGTAATGGTCGTATAATGTGCATGATTCGTAACAATGATGGCAGTCCAGCTTCAGGGGCATCAGTATTTTTACGCCCGGATGATTACATTTCCAATGACTCTCAGAAATCAATCTATACCCGCTTTGACACGCGAACCAATGCCAAAGGTGAATTCATAATTGATTCAGTGGATACCGGAAGCTACTGCATAGAGGTAAACGATGGAAAAGCTCATGCGGTTCTGCTTACTTGTGCAGTTACTGATACAGACACAACCGTTTCCCTTCAGGAAGCTACCCTGCATTCCACAGGTTCTTTAAAGGGTGCTATCACTTCGATACCAGGGGATACATCTGGTCTTTTAGTTCAAATATATGGTCTTGAGCGACTTGGTGTTATCGACACCAGCTCTGGCACTTTTGTGATCGAGGATGTTCCTCAGGGCAATTATGTTATTCATATCCAGACTCCTTCTGTAGATTATAAGCCGGTGGAGATTGAAAATATTGTTGTTGAGTCCAGCAAATCGACTGATATTGGTAATATCGACTTTATCCATTCCAGTAAATGGAGCTATTCTAAACAGCTCATTTTAAACACCTCACCAACAGGAGCCAATGTAGCCAGTACTGTTACCGATTTTCCCGTTTTGGTTCGATTACGTAATAGCAACTTTGATTTCAAACAGGCTAAAGTGGATGGCAGTGATATCATTTTTACTAAAAATAACGGTAATTTGCTGCCCTACCAAATCGAAAGATGGGATCCAAATAACCATGAGGCAGAAATCTGGGTAAAAGTGGATACTGTAAACGGCAACGACAGTTCACAGTTTATTACCCTCTATTGGGGAAATGATGAAGCTGTCAATAGCTCGCTGGGCCCGATGGTGTTTGATACTGCTAAAGGCTATCGAGGTGTTTGGCATTTAGCAGAAACTGGTGGTAGCATTCTGGATGCCACAGCGAATCGATACAACGGGGTAGTATTTGATAACCAGACATGTGTAACCGGAAATATCGGTTTCGGGCAATTTTTCGATGGAACTGGTGATTATTCTAATATGGGTAATGTGTGCAATCCTGATACATTCAGCTTTACTGTCTGTGCATGGATCAAAAAGACCGGTGTAAATAAGATTCAAACGATTGTTTCTAAAAGCAAAGGTGGCCCGGCGGATTCCTCTTACGGTTGGCTTCTGCAGTTAGATTCGGATGGGGCTTTTTCAATCTTCATAGCAACCGATACAGGTTCCTGGAGTAATGCAGGAACATTTGTATTAACATCTGATATATGGATAACAGATTCTTCCTGGCATCATGTGGCAGCAGTTGCCGACCGCGTTGACAACAATAATTGCCGAATTTACATAGATGGATCAGATGTCAGCACACTTCCCTCTGGTGGCGATATTAAAAATATTGGCCGGGTAGTGAATTCTTCTCCATTAAGAATTGGATCTGATGCAAATGGAGGGTACCAATGGCATGGTTCAATAGATGAATGTTCAATAGTATTTAAAGCACATTCGAGCAGCTATATCAAATTAAGTTACATGAACCAGAAAACTGATGACGCATTGATAATTTTCAGGTTGAAACGTGATTAGAAAAAAAGCTGTATACATACTGTTTAAATCGAACAAGACATTTTGTCATTTTTGCGAAGGCAGAAATCAATCATGCGAGTAGACATTTTATAAACAAAGTCTGTCTGTTCAAGGACGAAAACGATCAGGTGAAAATCCATAACCCATTCAATGCTTCGATAGTAAATAAAAACGTCAATTCATTAAATGTATATCGCAGCAGAAGTAATTCGTTTTTAAGGGCAGGTTTTACAGCACAGCAAAATGGAACTGCACATTTCTGTATTTACAATCTAAATGGCAAAATAATAAAATCAGAGGCAACCCTGATCCGCAGCGGAGAGTCTTATTCTTATTGCTTGTCTCTGACAGATATTCCTGTGGGGTACTATATTGTAAAGATCAGTACTGAAACAAATAATATCCACACTTCGAAGATACTTTTAACTAAATAAACAAAAAATTCGGAGTGATTAATCCTGACTATTTCAAAAGTATCAGTCACTCTTATTTATTAGAAGGTTTTTATGCTTAAGAAATTATTCAAATTTAAAATCATTTCCTTATTTGGGATTTTCTGGTTATCTCCAATTTTAATTTGTGAAGCAAAGACTCTGATCGATTTTTTTCTTCCGATGCCCATTATTCAACCATTGAAATCAAACAAATGGGGTTGCAAAGCCACAGGTAATCGTGATATTTACAATGGTCTTGAGGATACAGCCAACAAATCATTCAGTTATTGGGATGGTCCAATTATCCTGGGACCCGAAGGAAAATATCATATGTTTGCCAGCCGATGGAATCAGATTGGAGGACACTGGGATTGGCTTAGTTCTGTGGGAATTCATGCAGTCAGTGAATCGGTTACCGGGCCCTATGTAGATATGGGGACGACCTGGCCTTCCAATTCCGGTGGAAAGGGACACAATCTTACTATATTGCAGCTGAAAGATGGAACCTATGCCTCCGTGGTAAGCGATACAAGACAGGGCGATTTTTTCACTGCACCATCTTTAAATGGACCTTGGACATTTGCAGGCTCAATCAATATCA
This sequence comes from Chitinispirillaceae bacterium, assembly GCA_036260705.1. GTDB lineage: Bacteria > Fibrobacterota > Chitinivibrionia > Chitinivibrionales > Chitinispirillaceae > JAAYPC01. The sequence goes on from DATAMG010000100.1 coordinate 22,387, forward strand.
ATGCAAATGGCTTTAGCAAACCTTCCCATATTGCCAACCTGAGTATAATAATCCGACCAGACAACGGAAAATACATGATAGTGGAAAGAGGCGGCCAGATTATGATCAGTGAAGGAGGACTAACAGGACCTTACATGATTCAAGGCAATTCTGTTTACAATACAGTTAATCTGCCCAATCTTGAGGATCCGGTTTTGTGGTATAGCGGTGGGTACTACCATATAGTAGTTAATTCCTGGAGTGAAAAGAAAGCTTTTCATCTAAGATCCAAAAACGGTATCAATAACTGGACCAATCAGGGGTTAGCCTTTGATCCAAGATCCGATTTCCTGCGCTACACGGATGGAACTGTAAATCATTGGTGTAAAATCGAACGTCCAGGTGTTTACATTGAAAATGGACATATCACCCACTGGACCTTCTCTGTAATTGATTCAGAAAAAGATCAAGATAAAGGAAATGACGATCATAACAGCAAAGTCATTGTCGTGCCCTTTGATGGTGCAGCTTTTGATGGAGAGATTATTCCTGAGCACAGGGATACTGTATACAATGGTAAATTTGAAGCAGGAACGGCGGGATGGACTCTCAATGTCTGGGATGGAAGCGCAACTGGAAATGTGGTCAATGGCGAATACAAAACCACCATTTCAACGGCTGGGACAAAGAGTCACGATATTCAGCTGGTGCAGGAAGGACTTATTCTTCAGAAAGATAAATTTTACAGGGTTTCATTTGACGCTTACGCCTCAGCCAACCGTACTATAGATGTCAATGTGGAAATGAAAGATGATCCATGGACCAGTTATCTTCAAAATGTAAAAACATTTGAGTTAAACACAACCAAAGTCCCCTACTCTTTCACCTTCAAAATGGAACAGCCTATCGATTCAAGTGGTCGGCTTGGGTTTAATTGTGGTGTATCAAATGAAACTGTTTTTCTGGACAATATTTCAATCCAGCAGGTAAGTGAAAGCACCTCTGTTTCTCCAGCTGAACTCAGAAGCAGTTTCACACCATTTATCAAATATCGAAATGCATCTTTGCAGATTGCAATTAATTCCACATCTGATGCCGGAATGTCTATAGGAGTATTCGATCTGAAAGGCGCGATTGTATTTAAAAGCGAAATAAATGCGGGTTCAGAAGGTGTTTGCTTTAATTATAATCTATCCGCAATCCCCAAAGGTATCTATTTGACCAGGCTCAAATCGAATGGCAAATTGATTCACTGTTCCAGTTTTGCGCATGGGAATTAATTCTCACCATAAGACACATTTTGTAATACTGGGAGGAAACTGACTTTCCTGAATTATAGAAAAGTTTCCTCCATCTCCAATAAAACTAACACCTGCTCAATAGACGCAGTAAGTTACCCAACCCACGTTTGTAAAGACTAAGGTGGACTCTATACGAGCTGCCTTTTTGAAATTTCTAAGTTATCCCTCGCCTGAACATATCAATTAGAGTCGCTTTCTGGCTTTAAA
>DATAMG010000132.1:0-9863 GCA_036260705.1 Chitinispirillaceae bacterium
TGCTCATTTTTTGATATGCGATCAACAAGTGCTATTGTCATAATTATAAATTCAAGAATAGAGCCAAAAAGATTTCCATGTGCTGTGATGGTGGTATCGGGTAGAAGGCCGAAATTGCGCAATGCATTCAAAACAATCCCAATCACCAGCATCAGTATACCCAAAGAGAAAAGTGTGGCAGGCCGTCCCATCCGGGGTATTGAAAACAGACCGACTACAAGACCAGTGATCACAAATAATGGTGCCAGTATGCTTAGATTTATTGAAGCAAATCTTCCGTCTTGATAAAGAGAAAGAATCGTGGAGATCAGACCTGTGATAAAAAAGAAGGTGAACATATTATATAAAAATTTGAATTTACATGTTTTAAGCTCGAGGAAACTTTTCGCAAAAAGAGATCCTGACGCAACACTGAGACTTCCGAAAAGAGGTACAATATTTCGAATCAGCGGCACAAAATCAAAATTCCACAATGAGATGAAACCACATACTGCAGATTGAAAAAATGCAAAAGTCATCACATAGATGGAATACCATAGAAATGATGCTGAATTCATTGCAATAGACAAAGAAAAGTTAATGATAAAAAGTAAACAAATCGCTCCAAAATAAAGCCAGAAAAATGAGGAGACCTTAAGAATGGATCGATTGAAATTCCAAATATCAGAAGATTCGATTGAAAGAGCACAAACATCTGTTGTCTTTACTTTTATAAGAGCATCTGTTATTCTCTCTGTTGGCAGGACAAATCCAGGTATTGGAGCTGGTAATGCAGGCCATTTTTTGTAACTAAGATTACCCATTGAAGCCCAATGTTTAAGTCCGCAAGAATCATTTACCCACACTTCAACACTGTCCAGAAGTGTGTGATTCAACCGGATAACTTGCGGTGCAAGGCCTGGGATTATACTTTTGGGCGAAATATATATCCAGACAGAATGTTTATTGTATCCGGCATTTACAGGTAAATATCTCTTGATAGTTTTGGAATCAGAGAGGTATCGGTATGCCTCTTCTTTTGTGATGTTATCGGTTGAATCAATCAAAAATGGTGCTGCAGAAATATAATCAGTTTGGTTGCTATTGTCGCAATCCATTCCAATAGAATGACTTGCAATGATTAGTATGGTAAATAATATTTTGACTTTATGCATAATTGCCAATGTTTATCGAATTTCACATTTTACCGTTTAAAAATGAAATAAAATATGTCACCTGGTCACCATTCTTGGCAACTTATATAATCCTATTTCGGTTTATAGCTTTCAAATGAAACTAATCCGATATTTTATTATTAAGAAATATATACGCTTATTGATCGATATTTTCAGATTGCTTATTTCCAGCTTGAAATTCACTAAGAAGTATGTACCAAATTATACAGCTCACCTTTAACCTAAAATCCGCAGTTGAATGCGGCACATATGCGTAACCTATTGGATGCTAAGCCATTCACGCGGTTTGACCTTATCACGTTGCCGATAAGGCCTGCACCGCGTTCAAGTCTTATCATCTCATTATGTTACGCCTCTGCATCCACCTCAACTGCGGAATTTAGGTTTAATGGTTTGATTGCCCTTTCCCTAAAACACTTTCCACCACACCCATGGCTATTTCCAGATTGGCATCTTCAACCCAGTTCACCTCAATCCCTCTTTTTTCCATTCCACGAAACCAGGTTTCCTGACGTTTGGCCAACTGGTGGATACTCTGACGCAGTTGCTCTACCATTGATTCATAGTTGATCTCGTTATCAATAAAGCGGGCCACATGTTTATATTCCATACCAAATAATGCAAATCGCTCTCTGGGAATTTCTGAATGCAGCAATTTTCTAACTTCTTCAATCATACCTTCTTTGAACCGGGTCTCCAGTCTTGCATCGATCCGTTCTCTCAGTTTAGTTCTCTGCCATCTGGTGCATAATACCAGCGGGTCGATTTTGCGGCTCTGATATGGCTCTATTTCCCTGCACTGATCAGACATGGCCACTTCAATGGCCCTGATAACTCTTTTTTTGCTGCTTAGATCGGTTTTTTGGTACAAGTGCCTATCGAGTTCAAACAGCTTTTTTTCAAGATCACTTTTCTGCTGCTTGCTCAGATCCGCACGCAATTGAGCATTTTCCGGAATTGCCGGGATAGCATAGTCTTTAAGAACTGCTTCTATATATAGTCCGGTGCCTCCAACTACCACTGGCATTTTTTTCCTGGAAACGATTTGATCAAAAGCTTTGAAAAAGTCGTTTTTGTAGTGAAAAAGGGTGTAAATCTGAGCCGGATCTGAAACATCGATGAGGTGAAATGGTACTTTACCCTCAGACGTTACATACTCTTTAAGATCTTTCCCTGTGCCAATATCCATTCCACGATAGACCTGACGAGAATCTGCGGAGATTATTTCTCCATTTAAACGAAGGGCGATTTGTACTCCCAAAGATGTCTTTCCTGAAGCTGTTGGACCGCAGACAACAATGAGATCTTTTTTGCACTTCAACTGAAATTCCTCTGAATCCAGATTAAACATTGCTCATAAGTGACAAAGGCTCTATAATAAAGAGAGACCTATATAGGATTGGATTATCCAAATCAAAAAAAATTAACATAAAATGACTATTAAAAATATAATATTAATCACTGGTGCTCTGTTTTGGGGTTGTGTCGTTCCTTCTCAACCGCCTGAAAATACATCTGCTGTATTGTTTTGCTCATCTGATACCGTTTCGCCCTATTCGGCAATAAAAATCGCCTTTTCTACACCGATAGAAGACTCTGCTATGATTTCTTTTCTTTTTTCACCATTTTTTTTTGATTATTGCAGCGTCTTTTCCTCAGAAAGGGATACAGTGGATCTGGTTCCATCTACACCATTTAAGGGTAGTACCAGATATAAACTAACTGTACAAAATGATTCTTTCAGCTTTTTTACCTTTGCCCATGAGCAGGAACCCAACAACAGTATAGGGACGGCAGATCAGCTTTTTGGAAAGATGTTCGGGTCAGTGATAAATGTAAATGACACCGATTTCTTTGTTGTTAAAGACAGGAATGTAAAGAGTATATATTTGAACTCGTACTATTCGGAATCAGTTTTTTCGATTACTGACAGTGCCGGCAAAATTTCTGCAGCAATGACATTGCGGGCTGTGGATTCACTGACAGTTCCGGTTACATTTATGTACCCTCTTTACATAAAGGTGTTTTCCAGCTTCCGTTCCAGTGGTGGATATTACGAAATCGGTGTGTTAAAAAAAATAGCGGGATGAGGTATGAAATATTCAGATAAGTTTGCAGAATTATTAAAAAAAATGCAGCAGAGCAGTGATAATTCGGCTTCGGTTGAAAATATTTACAGTCCATTCTGGGAAATGATTATCGATGCGGTTTGTGAGGTAATCAGAAGTGGAAAAGATCTTGACGCTTTTCTAAAAGAGGAGTATCGCATAATTGATTTCGGGATAACTCCGGAGCTGTGTTCTGATCCTCAAAAAAATGTTTCTTACATTACTGAATACAATTCTGATAGTATGCCGGTACAGATACTCACAATGACGGTCTGGATCTCAAATCTGGTTTGTAAGATTCTCAAGGGAGATAAAGAGGAGCTGTTACTGAAGAAAATCGAGATGTCAAAAATTGGTATTCGTAAAACAGAGCAGGAAATTAAATCTCAGCAGCAGGAACGGAAAGCCCTTCTTCAATCGCTTCTGGAAAGAGCTCCTTCAGGTGGGCAGTATATTAAATTTTTAGATCTGATAGATGAAATCGATAAGATGACGCTGGAGAGTCTTCGGGTAAAGAAATCTATCTCAAACGGTGCATTTTTGACAGTTGAACATAAACGCTCACATGTGGAACGGGAAAAGCGGCTTTTGAAAGAGTCTCAATGGTATAATTCTTTACTTGGCGTTATCAAGGAACGTGAAAGTATATTGGAAATCAAAAAAATAAGTGATAGGATCACCGCAAATTTCAATGCACTTCTTGATTATGAACAGACTATTGAAAAATCCAATGATGAAATACAGAAAATAAAAAAGCAATACCAGGAGATTTCTCCATTGGAAATCCAGAGTAAGGTGCAAAAGGAGCTGGAAAAAATAAGGGATCTGGTAAGACTATCTTCCAAGCGATGTCACTGCGAATGTAATCCATTGATTTCGGAGAGCAGCAAGTATTTGACTTTCAAGGATGTTGGTGAGTGTTTAGACCGGATTCTGGAATTTGATCCTAAAATATTTCATAATGACCGGGTGACAATATTTGGCAAGCCACAGGTTCTTCTGGTTCCTGGCTCAGGAAATGCTCTTTATGACTGGGAAAACAATTTTCTGATTGTTCCGCTTACCATCCAGAGTAATACCAGTGCTATGACATCCATCGCTGCTGGTATAATCGAATACCGGCTGGATGTGGATGAGAGCCGGATTCTTCTCACTACTTATAATCAGCTGGCAGAAAACAAGAACATACGATCGAGCACGGTTATAAAATATCAATTGATTAAAGATTATATAACCTGGATGACATCAGAATATAAAGGATACAGAATCCTTAAAAAAGAGATCAAACAGTGGTTTGAGCATGAAATTGCACCCAGTAAAAATGAGATATACACCCCAGCTTCCTACCAGATCTTTAATTTAGATAAAGAGGAGTATCAGAAACAACTTAATGAATCTGAGCAGAAAATTAAAGAGGGGATAGAAAGCTGCAGTGATCAGGAACTTTGGGTCAGCAGTCTGCTTTTTTATCAAAAAGGGGAGCTTTCGGATGCATTACGTTTTCTTGAGTGCATTGCAGCAAGAAAACAGGCATTACCTATGGTTTACTACAATATCGGACAGATTGCCTCGAAATTAAGCATGCGACAGGTGGCTCAGGATGGATTTACAGAATATATTAAGAGAAATCCCCAGAGCTGGTGGGCAAAGAATGCTCAGGACAGATTAAGCAGGCTGTAGGGCAGAGTGCTGAAGCACAGGAGTACTTGAATCACTGATAGAAATCAAAATTCTTAATTATCCTCTTTAAATCTAAAAACCGAGACCTAAGATCTTAAATATTAAATGCTTATCTGTGGTTTGGATAATTCCTTTGAGCATCTCTTGATCTGATCTGTGTAACTTAAATGTTGACAACGCCTTAAAAAAAAGGTAACTTTGGGTATCACTAAACAGGAGGTTCGCGGCCGTGCCATTAAAACCGGTCGTTTCTATCGTCGGAAGACCAAATGTCGGAAAGTCAAGCCTTTTCAATCGCATCATTGGTAAAAGAATTGCGGTTGTGGATGATTTTGCTGGAGTTACCAGAGACAGAAATTATTATGCTGCTCAATGGAGTGGCGTACCTTTTTTAATCGTAGATACTGGAGGGTTGATTCCAAACCTGCATACTGCGATTCCGGAAGCGATTCATGATCAGGTAAATATTGCCATCAAAGAATCGGATGCTGTGCTTTTTCTGGTGGATGCGGGGACCGGGCCCACTGATCTTGATCTACTGGTAGCAAAGCAGCTTCGCAGGATTTCTGATAAGGTTATTCTGGTAGCCAATAAGGCAGAATCTACAACTGCAACCTATGACCTGGATTCTTATCGGGCATTGGGAATTGGTGCTCCTGTTCCTGTTTCTGCTCTTCACGGTAATGGGGTGGGTGATCTTTTAGACTCGGTGCTTGAAATTATTTCTAAAAAGTCAATAGAACCGGAAGCTGAAGAAGCCCAACCGGATTTGAAACTGACAATTATTGGGCGTCCTAATGCCGGAAAATCATCTCTGGTAAATAAGCTGTTGGGACGTAACAGGATGATTGTTGATAATAAGCCGGGTACCACCAGGGATGCTATTGATTCTGAACTTGATTATAATGGTCGCAAAATCGTTCTTATAGATACAGCCGGGCTTAGAAAGCGTGCCCGTGTAAAACAGGATATGGAATATTACTCCAATCTGCGGGCTCTTAGCAGTATAGAACGTTGTGATGTCTGTGTATTGATGATCGATGTGATGGAGGAAATCGGGGTTCAGGACCTTCGTATCATTAAAAAAATCATTGAAATGCACAAAGGGATACTATTGTGCTGGAATAAATGGGATCTCAAAGAGAAAGATCATCGGACTTTTGATCAGCTGGTAGCCGAAAAGCGCAGGGAATTTATGGAATTAAAGTGGATTCCCATGCTTTCCATTTCAGCATTAACCGGTCAGCGGGTTACTGCGGTAATAGAAAATGCACTTAAGATTAAGGAACGGATGCAAATCCGGGTTCCTTCTTCAGAATTTGAAAATCAGGTTTTTGGCTGGGTAAGAGCTCACCCTCATCCTGCAATACCGGAAAATCCTGTGCGATTTTTAGGTGCACGGCAGATCGGGGTACCATATCCTTTGTTTAGATTTTTTGTTACCAACCCTGATGAGGTTACTCCAGGTTACATTCGTTTTTTAACCAATAAAATATACGAAAATTATGATTTTGACGGGTGCCCGTTGACACTGGAATTTCGTCCGATAAAAAAGCAGAAACGTGTTGGCGTCTATCACTTCGGAAATGAGCATTCCGGTGATGGCGATTCAGGGGAGGTATTGTGAGAATAGGTATTTTAGGAGCAGGAAGTTGGGCGATTGCTCTTTCAGTATTGCTTTATAAACGTGGTCATCAGGTTTGCATGTGGGAATTTAATTCCAAAGATGCTGAAATGTTACGCCAAAACCGGGAGCATCCAATGAAGCTGCCCGGGATCCGAATTCCTGATGCAGTGGAAATTGTTAATGATATTACTGTTACCATAAAAAACAGTGACATTATTATCTGCGCAGTACCATCACAGACGATGCGTTCCACAATGCGCCTGGTGGCAAAAAGCTGCTCTGTTGATGAGATCTCAAATATCCAGGGGTGGGTGATTGTTGCTAAAGGCATAGAAACTAACACATTAAAGCTAATGACTGATATCCTTCTCGAAGAGCTTCCACAGATGACAGTTCAGAAATTGCTGGTTTTATCAGGACCTTCACATGCTGAGGAAGTCTCCAGAGATATTCCAACTACTATTGTTGCTGCATCTGAAAACCTGGATCTTGCTATAAAAATTCAGGAGAACTTCTCGACCGAATCGTTTCGTATTTATACTAATACCGATGTCAGAGGTGTGGAGCTGGCCGGGAGCATAAAAAACGTTATTGCTCTTGCTGCCGGAATTGGTGATGGACTTGGATGTGGTGATAACACCAAAGGTGCATTAATGACCAGAGGTATAGCTGAGATGATGCGTCTGGGACGTAAAATGGGTGCGCAGGAGAGTACCTTTAGCGGATTGGCTGGAATAGGGGATCTGATCACCACTTGTATAAGTAAACACAGCAGAAACCGCAGAATGGGTGAACTGATCGCCTCAGGTCTGACATTGCAGGAGGCTTTGGCAAAGATGACCATGGTTGCTGAGGGTGTGGAGACGACCAGATCTGTCTATCAGCTGGCTCATAAACTGGGAATCGAAATGCCCATTACAGAAGCAGTTTACAGTCTGCTTTTTGAGGGCAAGGATGCGAAGCTGTTGGCCAGAGCTTTAATGGGAAGAGAGTTAAAGACTGAGTGGTACTGAGTCTATATTAATAAAGCAGACTTCCGGTACAGTCCGGAAAATTTAACAAAACTTATTTATCGAATTGTTTTCCTGATCTTGTTTCTTATTGTCGCATTCCTTTTTCGGATTTATTTCTGATTCGAAATTTTCTCTTACTTTGTATTCTTTAAGGAACTGGTCCATGGATATCCCCAAAAAAACCTATTATTCTATCAGTGAAGTCTGTGGTTTTACTTCTCTGGAGCCTCACGTTTTACGATACTGGGAAAGTGAATTTTCTCAGCTGCGACCCAAAAAAAACCGGGCTGGAAACAGAGCTTACCGTATAAAAGATATCGAACTGATTAATGAAATAAAGCATCTGTTATACGATGAAAAGTTCACTATCTCAGGTGCCAGGAAAAAACTCTCTGAATCACCTAAAGAATCTCCTAAAGAGGTGGTTGAAAAATCAGAAGAATTTTTTGAAGAAATAGCAAAAGAACCTTTCATAGAGTTACCAAAAGAGACATCCAAACCCATCTCAGCATTACAAGTTCAGCTGGAATTACCATTACCTGGTGAAATCAGTCTATGTGATGTCAAAAAGGAACTGATGGAGATCCTGAAGATAGTGAAAGAATAACTTTCCATTCAAGGTTCATGATCAATTATGTGTGTATAAAAGGTTTACAGTTCGATTGGGAAAAAGTAATTCATGTAGATACCTGAAAATGTCGTTTTCAGGTATTTGAATCGAGTAAAAAACGATTTGCGACATCTGAACATGGCAAAAAAGAAAAAATCAATCATCTGCAAAGAGTCGCTTTCCTCACCTCTGACTTTCCAATTTCATCTTTCAGATGAACTATAACCACAGATTCTGTTAGGGTTGGTAAGTGCACCGAATAACTGTTGCGAATTGAAGAACAAAGGATCTGTTTACCATCAAGAGCAATGACTTTCATTATTCCTGAGAAAGGTTTGGAAAAATGAATTATGTGATTTCCATTGGTTACTTTTTTTATTGAGAAATTATGGTCAGTTCCCTGGGCAACTTTTGGTCTGATAATTTCTGAGTTTAAATCAGGATATCTGATAGCTTTGTAAGATTCCCATTCTGGATCTGTGAGATCAACCAGCCGCTCTCTACATCCACGTACTGTTGATGATGCTTCTGAAATGACCACTTCTGTTATTGTATCAGCTTCCAGGACAAAAACGATGTGGCTGCCAGATTTGACAAGGGCATCTCCGGGTTGAATCTGTGAGTAGCTAATTGTTAAAAAATCTGAGCTCTTTGCAAATGTTTGAGTGCTTACCCGGGGATAGTTCCATAAAAAACACAGGAAACCGGAGCAGTCGGTTCCGGTGACCCGGTTTGATGGATCTCCGTAAAAGTTATAATGGCAAAGATGAGAACCGGCAAGATATCCCTGCATTAGGCGGCTGCGAAAAAGGAACCAAGGGTCTTCTCCACCATAAGAATAGGCAATGCCAGTATAGCTCTGACCGGGAAGAAAATCACAATGGCGGTATACAGAGTCGATACCAGTGCATTTTATTCCATTTGTGATATACCAGGATGGGTCGGTATTGCTACTGTCTGCAATCCATTGTATGTGGACACAACTATCTGATCTGGTAAACGCACTGTCCAGAGAAAGTGCGAGGCCATGAGTTGTTGAAAAGGAAACTGAAATGAAAACAGAAATCAAAAATCGTGAAAAACTCATCTTTCCCGGTAAATTTCTATTCCAGTGGCACTAATTATACATTGAATCGGGACTCCATTCAACAATACCATACTCTTGCCTGAAAAACTATGCATCGATTTGCGTATCGGTATGGATTTACCAGAAAAAAATGCTTTCCCTGATACTTTTTGAATAGAGTTATCCCGGTTATAGAAAATAATCTGTCGGTTATCAGGGAACTGCACAGCTTTAGTTTCCTTCTGTTGTTTCAAAAGCGAGTTATCTTGAAATGGAATCAGTTTGTAGCTGTTGCCGATCAGAATCATTTTTCCATCAAGATATATCCGGTTTATGATTTTTCTACTCCGTTTTTTTTCCGATAGAATATCTCTGGAGAAAGAAATGCTTTTCAGATGAGTCCCGTTTTCCATGTTGAAAAATTCAATTCTGGAATCAACAGCGTTGAGAAATATTGCCTCATTTTCGCGAATTACAAAATCATCGCCAGTGTAATTGGAACGGCCTATGGATTCCAGCATGATTTTAGAGATTACATTTCCATTTGCGTCGATTTTAACAATTGACCGGTCAGAAAGATCGTT
>DATAMG010000135.1:0-14934 GCA_036260705.1 Chitinispirillaceae bacterium
GACCTTATCACCCTGTCGATAAGGCCTGCACCGCGTTCAAGGCTTATCATCTCAATATCTTACGCTTCTGCATCCACCTCAACTGCGGAGTTTAGGTTTAATTCTGCTTCGGTACTGTAGTTTTTATAGTCATGATTATACGCCCATTCAGACTTAACTAAATATGTTTTTAATAAATCCGGGCCTTTAAGTGTAGGATATATAAATCGAGTATTGAGGCGCTAATATAATCGTAAAAAATAAAAAAACTATTCAGGTCAGGATTTTGTTGCCTCTTTTTTATTTTCCATAAAAATAAACAGAAGAACTATCAAGCCTCCCGCAATTGCGGCAACAATGGTAACAACTTCATTGCTTCCAAAGGCTTGAGGCAGTTTGTTGGAAAGATAAACCGTTTCTTCGCCTATCAGGGCTGTTCCCTTAAAAGGCCATATTGCCACCAGTGATCCTAAAACCAGACCAAGTAAAAAGCTGGTGGTCACATTGTACCATCGCGTTAAAGCATAATTGATTGCCCGGGTGCAGGCCAGGATACCAAAAATACATCCTATGGAAAATGCACCAAGGGTTAAAATGTCCAACTGAGTAATTGATTTAAGAATTGAAAAATAGACCCCCATCAATAAAAGCAGAAATGAGCCGCTGATTCCAGGCAGAATCATTGCAGATATTCCCACAACACCAGAAAAAACCATAAAAGCAAGACGACCGGGTGAATGGTCAAACTTCTCTTTGACTATTTCGGTTTCTGCCGCTTTCTGCTGTTCAATTTCATATTTAGCCTTGGCACGACTGATCTTTTGTTCATCTGATGCAGATGATGAAAAAATTATTACACCCACAGTTGCGATAATAATCGCCAAAATGGAAAAAAAGGAATGTTTTTTGATCAGTTTGAATGGAACCCAGGCTGAAACAATGACCAGACCACAGAAAAAGCCATAGGTGGGATCATGGAAATGTTCCAGTAAATAGGTCATTACCTTTGCTAATGCACCGATGGAAATGAGTGCGCCAAAAAGAATGGAAGCCAGAAAGAATGCATCGATGCGCTGTAATTCTGCTGTAAATTTTTTAAAGCCGCTTTTATTGAATTTCAATAATCCCATGGTTGCCTTGACTGTTTCGAATGATACATTATGAATGGCACCGATCAGCCTCTCATAGATACCCAGTACCAAAGCAAGAGTCCCTCCGGAAACACCCGGAATTATATTGGCTACTCCTATTATCATCCCTTTAAAAATGTTAAGCAAATTCAACTTTTTTTCCTTTTCTGATGTTCGTATGATTCGGTATGCCAAGGTGTAAATTATACCAGTGTGCAGTTAAATTATCATTGATTGTTTTCCCAGCCATGCTCTCCTATAAGCGGTACAAAGACCACATCTGCTATAGTTTCACAATTAAGACCATGTTCGGTCTTGTCATAGATTTCCAGTTTCTGATTTGTTTTGTCACCTGTCGGAATTATCATCCGTCCACCTGAAGACAATTGATCTGAAAGGGTTTTAGGTAAAACCGGAGCACCTGCAGTGACTATGATCTTATCGAAGGGTGCATACTGGGGCCATCCGCAGGTTCCATCACCAACCTTAAAGACCACATTAGCAAAACCCATTTCGCGCAGTCTTTTTCTGGCGCTATCGCCAAGTTCACGATTTCTTTCAATAGTATAGACTCTTCTTGAAAACTGAGCCAGTATTGCAGTTTGAAATCCCGAACCGGTTCCGATTTCAAGAATTTTCTCGTCTTTTTTTAAATGCAGCAACTGAGTCATCAGAGCGACAACCGATGGCTGAGAGATTGTCTGTCCAAAACCGATTGGCAGGGCATTGTCATCGTAAGCCTGCATGTACATCGCACCATCAACAAACAGATGTCGTTGCACTTTACGGAATGCATCTAACACCTGCTCGTCGTTAATACCCTTTTCACGTAATTTTTTAATAAGCCGCTCACAGCCTACTTTTGGATTAAGAAATTCAGTTTTCATCAGAGTTCTTTATAAATATCTCTTCATTGTTAATTTTAAACTGCATCATTTATATATAATAAATCTCACCAGATTTTCTAATTGTTTCTTTCCCATTTATTTATATCTGATTCTATCTGATTATTATCTGATTTCTTTTCCTGCATTTAAACCAAACCCTTATTACGGCTCTTACCCATCTTAAAGTGTCTTTTAAATGAGAAATATGGCTTAAGCCGCTTAAATATAATGTCTGCACATTGGTGAAACCGATCTGGAATCCCAGGTTGGCAGCCTTGATAATCACTTCGGATTCCATTTCAAATCGCATATATTCAATTTTAATTTTTTTTAGTAGCTCTGCAGAATAGATCCTGTAGCCACACTGACTGTCCAGTATGGGTACTCCGGTAAAAAGGGTGAGAATAAATGAAGTTATTCTGTTGGAGCAGATCCTAGGAAAGGGCATTACTCCGATTTTCATGCAGCGGGAACCGATACAAATTCCTAAAGATGGATTTTTTTGAACTGAATCAAGAAAATTGTTTAAATCCTCAGGAGCGTGTTGTCCATCAGCATCCATAGTGATTATCCAGCTGGCCTTTTTGTCGATCAGAAAACGAAATCCCGTATCTAATGCGCCACCTTTACCTGTGTTGACCGGATGTTTGATGCATGTGAGGCAGTAAGAAGCACATACTGATTCTGTGTTATCACCTGAAGCATCATCGACTATGCAGATTTGCTTATCAGGTACAATTTTCAGGAGTCTGGGAAGAAACTGCTGCAGCAGATCGGCTGATTTGTAGGATGGAATCAGAACAAAAGTGTCATCAGGCCATTTTTGCATTGGTGCATAGCCTTTCCTCAATAATATTACTCAGCTCTTCCATGGATTTTTCAGGATAACTGATTGGTTTACTTACCACAATATCCATTTTAGTAAAGGGTTTTGGAATCATGAAACGATCCCAGGAATTGAGATACCATGCTTTTGAAGGTAATGCAGAAATGGTAATTACTGGTGCTTTACTTAACAGAGCCAGTTGAGAAATTCCGGGTTTTACCTTTTCTCGGGGACCTCTGGGGCCATCAGGAGTTATAGCAATACTTTTATTTGAACTAAGAGTTCTTAAACACTGCCTGAGTGCAGAAACACCACCATGACTCGAGGAACCAAAGATTATGTCGGTTTTCCACATCTTTGCCACAGCCGCGGCCCTTTTACCATCTCTGCTTTGCGAGACTACAGCAGTCTTTCCGGTACCGCGAAATGAAAAAGCAACAGGTAAAAGATGTGAGTGCCAGAAGCAGAAAATGCGGGCAGTTCCGTTTTCCACGCTAGGATTGCTGAATTCAGAGGTGATGACTCTGGAACGCCAGGTCTTGCCCAGAAGTGTTCCGACAGCCCAGATAGCCAGACTGACCGAATCTATTGAATTTTGGGAACTTCTCTTTATCATTTGAAATTATTACTTAACTTGTTTTCAGATCGTGTATGGCCAGTTTTGTGTATTACAAAACAAAGGCAGAACTAATATGCCTAATTGGACATGTATTCAGCAAGAAAAACAGTTACTATTGGCTGTTCAATGAATTTTAATTTAGATTCTGTTTTAAACCTAAAATCCGCAGTTGAATGCGGCGCATTTGACGTAACCTATTGAGTGTTAAGCCAT
Organism: Chitinispirillaceae bacterium; assembly: GCA_036260705.1. Lineage (GTDB taxonomy): Bacteria > Fibrobacterota > Chitinivibrionia > Chitinivibrionales > Chitinispirillaceae > JAAYPC01. The sequence goes on from DATAMG010000135.1 coordinate 3,655, forward strand.
TCACGCGGTTTGACCTTATCACCCTGTCGATAAGGCCTGCACCGCGTTCAAGTCTTATCATCTCGATATAAAATCGGGATTACGTCACTTCATCCACCTCAACTGCGGAATTTAGGTTTAACATGGATTTCTATCTGTGCAGGAATAAAGAATGTTAAGACTTACTCATATTTCTATATAGCTGAGCATGCGCGGCATTAATTTTTTTTAATCTGCTCGCCTCGACTGTGCTCAACGATCTGCTCTGGACTAAGCTTGTCCAAGGGACTTAATGCATCAGAACTGAGATTTTATCACAAAAATGAGATTGTTCGACTCACATTGTCATCTTCAGGACTCCCGCATCATAGATGAACTTCATTTGGTAATGGATCGTGCTCAGAAGGCAGGGGTTAGTGCCATGCTTTGTTGTGGATGTTCGGAAAGGGACTGGGAAACAGTATTTGAGATCTCAAAGAAATTTGATTCAGTTATACCGGCATTTGGGATGCACCCCTGGTACATTGGTGAGCGTTCAGGAGTATGGCTTGATAAACTTGAGTCGCTTTTAAAATCGGTTCCAAAAGCTGCAGTTGGGGAGATAGGTCTTGATTACACACTAAAGACTGGCAATGAAAAGGAGCAGTTGAGCGTATTTGCTGATCAGCTCAGATTAGCAGCAAGGCTGCAGCGACCGGTTTCTATCCATTGTAGAAAAGCCTGGGGTAATCTTCTGGAGCTTTTGAAAGAAGAGAAGGGAATTAAGCAGGGTGGGGCTATTCATTCATATTCCGGTGCGCCACAGCTGGTTACACTGTTTCAGAAACTGGGGCTTTACATCTCATTTTCGGGTTCTGTGACAAGTAAAAGTAATCTCAAAGTAAGGACTTCATTGGCAGAAGTTGATTCGGAGAGGCTCTTAATCGAATCGGACAGTCCGGATCTTCTTCCCTGGGCTTGTATCGGATACAATGAACCTGCGAACCTTTCTGCAATAGCAAAAGAAATCTCGTTACTTTTAAACTGGAGTGTCGAGATGGTTTCAGAAACAACTTACAGAAACGGTATCAAACTTTTTCAACGGTGAATGAATTAATGGAAAACAGGTTTTCACGAACTGAATTGCTTTTAGGTAAAGAATCGGTAGCCAGGATCAGTATTTCGCGGATAGCTATCGCCGGGCTTGGTGGAGTTGGCGCATATGCGGCAGAGGCGCTGGCACGTTGCGGGATAGGGTATATAAGGCTGATCGATTTCGATTCCATAAAATACAGTAATTTTAATCGTCAATTGCTTGCTGTAGAAAATACAGTGCAGCAGAAAAAAGTTGATATCGCTGAACAGCGGTTAAAACAGATAAACCCTGATTGTATCATTGATAAACGTCCGGTATTCATAGATGAATCGAATGCCGGGGAGCTTATTGAAGGAGTGGATCTGGTGATAGATGCCATTGACAGCGTTTCCTCCAAGGTTTCACTGCTGTCAAAGTCGGTTACTGAAGGCAAGGCGATAGTCAGCTCCATGGGGGCAGCAGCCAGAATTGATCCTTTGCAGGTGCGTACCGGAGATATTTCAGAATCCAGGATTTGTCCTTTAGCCAGAATTATCCGTAAAAGGCTTCACAGGAGAAATATATACAGCGGGATCAGATGTGTCTATTCCATAGAACCTGTTGATACGGCCATGGTTTCTGAAATGGACGGAGAGGAAAATTTCGAGCGTGGGAGGCCACGCCCTTCACTGGGAAGCATCTCGTATATGCCCGGGGTGTTTGGACTGGTAGCTGCACATGAAGCCATAAGGCTTTTATTGGATGAAAATATCCGCAAGGAGTCTTTTACTGATCTGGCAGCAGATTTCTCCTGAAAATAATCTCAAAATCGCTGGCCGACACCGGAGGGCTGAAAAGAAAACCCTGAATACTTTCACATCCATGATCTAAAAGATAGTTTGCCTGCTCGAAAGTTTCTACCCCTTCGGCGATCACTTTTAGTTTAAGAGAGTGAGCCAGAGCAATAATTGCTGCAACTATCGCTGCATCATTTGAATCGACCTGAATGTCAGAAACAAATGAACGGTCGATTTTAAGGGTGTCGATAGGGAATTTTTTCAGATAACTCAGTGATGAATAGCCTGTACCAAAATCATCGATGGCTATGCGGATTCCCATTGATTTGAGTTCGTGAAGTGTTTTAAGAGTAAGCTCGGGATTTTTCATCCCCAGAGTTTCGGTAATTTCCAGTTCCAGATAATGTGCTGGAAGACTGGTTTCCTGAAGCACTCTATCGATAGTTAGTACCAGGTCCTGTTGCTGGAACTGTCTGGAGGAGAGATTGACCGAGATATAAAAATTGCAGCCTGTCTGGTCGTACCATTTTTTTACCTGCTGGCAGGCAGTTTTTAGCACCCATTCTCCTAAAGGGAGTATCATTCCGGTTTCTTCGGCAATAGGAATAAACTGAGCCGGTGAGATCATACCCAATTCCGGATGTTTCCAGCGGACCAGAGCTTCAGCTCCGAATATTTTTTGTGTTTTCAGATCGATTTGTGGCTGGTAGTAAACAATGAATTCATCTTTTTGGAGGGCTTTTCTCAAGTTATGTTCTAAAGTCAACTGCTCAAATGCCCGTGAGTTCATTGTTGGCATATAATGTTGGTAGTTATTTATGCCCAATTCCTTAGCTCTGTTCATTGCAGCTTCTGCATTTTTGAGCAAAACCTCAATTTCTTCCCCATCTGTGGGGAATATGCTTATTCCGATACTGACAGTTACATAAAGTTCATGGTTAGAGAATTGAAAGGGAAGAGAGCTAACAGCCAAAAGCCTTTTGGCAACCCTTGCAGCGTCCTGAGGTTGGGCAATCTCTTCCAGTATGATGGCAAATTCATCATCACCAAGTCTGAAGACTCCATCAACATCTCGTAAACAGGATTTGAGACGGTTGGCAATGGTTTGGAGCAGAGAGTCACCGGCAGAAAATCCAAGGGTGTCATTTATCATCTTAAAACGGTTAAGGTCCAGAAGCAATATTGCCATATTTGCCTTATTGCGTTTAGCATGGCTGATCATGAAGTTGAGACGGTCATGAAGCAGAATCCGGTTAGGCAAATTGGTCAACATGTCATAATAAGCATGGTTCTGAACCTGTATATTATTATTTATATAATGAGTTATATCTGTAAATAGACCCATATAGTAACAGATCTTATCTTTATCATAAATTGAAACAATTGAAAGCTGCTGAAGGTATATCTCACCATTTTTGCGGCGATTCCAGATTTCTCCCTGCCATTTTCCCAAATGACTTAATTTTTCAAACATCTCATGGTAAAATGCAGCATTATGTCTGTTGGATTTTAAAATCGAAGGCTTTTTTCCTAATATGGATTCCTCATCGTAGCCGGTAATAGTGGTAAAACCCGGGTTAATCTTGAGAACGGTGTGATTGCTATCAGTTATTAAAATTCCTTCTGTGGTATGATAAAAAAAAGCGTTAGCGAAATTCTGAATGCTATTTGTGGATTCTAAACCGGTTTGTACATGTAATGAACAATGTGATGGGCGTTTTTGCCTGCTATGAGTTTTATTCTTTCTGCTTTGATTACGTTTTGTTTGCATACTTTTTTACGGATACATTAAAAATTTAATCGGAATATTTTGAATTATATCATCTACGAAAAAGTGGTTCAACCCAAAAAACCGTTATTTGTGCTTTAAATTTGTAAAAAAAAAATGCGAAAACTGAACCCGGGTACTCCTTGCATAGATCATTCTCAGAAAAATCATCAATTCCAATCCGACACCTCATTACTTACTGCTTGCTGCCAAAATCTAAAATCAAAAATCTGAAATCTAATATTACTTATGTGCCTGAATATATTTTCTCCTTTTTATTTTACTCAATCACTTCCAATGAAGGATTTCACTGTGACGGATTTAAATATGGCACCTGTTGAAGAACTGGAGAGCGGCAGCAGCCCTTCAGATACTACTAATGAAGAGATTCATCTATATAGAACACACAACTGTAATGAGCTTGGAGAGAAAAATATTGGAAGCAGAGTCCGCTTAAGTGGCTGGGTTCATAATCGCCGAGATCATGGAGGGGTTCTGTTTATTGATTTAAGGGATAATTACGGAATGACTCAGGTGGTAATATACCCCGATCAGCAATTTCAGAAAATACTGGCGCACATTACCAAAGAGACAGTAGTTCGTTTTGATGGAATAGTCAGTCAGAGAACCCCTGAAAATGTGAATACAAAATTGCCTACCGGAAGCATTGAGCTGGTTGCGCAGGATTATGAGATTTTAGGTGAGTGCGAATCGACACCTTTTTGCGTTTTTCCAGAGGATCCGATTCCAGAAGATATGCGTTTGCAGTATCGTTATCTGGATTTAAGAAGAAGTAAACTTCATCAGAATATAATTCTCCGTTCAAAAGTGATCGCTCATTTGCGTCAGGAGATGACAAGTTTAGGATTTAACGAGTTTCAGACTCCGATTCTTACCAGTTCCTCACCTGAGGGAGCAAGAGATTTTCTGGTTCCATCCAGACTGCATCCGGGCAAATTTTATGCGCTGCCACAGGCTCCACAACAATTCAAGCAGCTGTTGATGGTGGCTGGTTTTGACCGGTATTTTCAGATTGCCCCATGTTTTCGTGATGAGGATGCCAGAGCGGACCGTAGCCCCGGTGAATTTTATCAGCTGGATATAGAGATGTCCTTTGTTACCCAGGAGGATGTATTCAGTGTTGTAGAAAAAGTTATTCATAGCGTATTTAAAAAATTCGCTTCCTGGGAAGCAGATGTGCCTCCATTTAAAAGGATTCCTTATAGGGATGCCATGCTTCATTATGGATGTGATAAGCCGGATCTTCGCAATCCGCTTATTATTGAAGATGTTTCTTCGCTGTTTGCAGATTCTGGTTTCAAGGTCTTTGCATCAACAGTCGCTCAGGGTGGAGTGGTAAGGGCGATTGTGGTAAAAAATTGTGCTTCACAGCCCAGGGCATTTTTTGACCGTATGGTTCAATTTGCACAATCGGTAGGTTCACAGGGTTTGGCATACCTGACCTGGAATGGTACTGATGTAAAGGGGCCGATCGCCAAATTTCTGGATCAGGACCGATTGAATGCACTTGCTGCACAGCTCAACGCTGCTGCCGGGGATGCCGCTTTCTTTGTCTGCAATGATGAGAAACGGGCTAATAAGATTGCCGGAGAAATCCGCACTCGTCTGGGCCAGGATCTCAATCTTATAAGTAAGGATGTATATCGTTTCTGCTGGATAACCGATTTCCCCATGTACGAATTGAATGAAGAGACCAAAAAGATAGAATTCAGTCATAATCCCTTCTCCATGCCACAGGGGGGAATGGATGCACTGATGAATAAAGATCCTCTGGATATTCTGGCATATCAATACGATATCGTTTGTAATGGAATAGAACTCTCAAGCGGTGCTATCCGTAATCATCGTCCGGATATTATGTATAAGGCATTTGAGCTTGCCGGTTATACCAGGGAAGAGGTTGACAGCAGATTCTCAGGCATGATAAATGCTTTCAAATATGGAGCTCCTCCTCATGGCGGAATCGCCCCGGGAGTGGATCGAATGATAATGCTGCTTGCTGATGAACCCAATATTCGTGAGGTTATTACTTTTCCCATGAATCAGAAAGCTCAGGATCTGATGATGAATGCGCCTTCTTCTGTTACTGAACGCCAACTTAAAGAGCTGCATCTTAAAACAGTGAAATTTTCCTGAGGTTTAAGTGGAGCTCAAAGCGGCATCTTTATTCTCAAAGAGCGTATTATTGTTAACCACAATATCGCTTCTTTGGGTAAGCCCGGCCAAGGCTGTGATGCTTATCCCCATGGATAACAGTCAGACTGACCATCTGAAAGCCTACGGCATTGTTTACAAAATGCTGCAGGCTGGTTTGCGGGTCTACTGGCTGCTTAATTACCGTGGCGGCTCATTTGCAATTGATGATTCTCCTGAATTTGAACTCAAGTCAAGAGTCGCAGGTGTACAGATAGAAAAAATCGGTACTGGTGACTGGAATGCTGTTCAATCCATCATTCAGGAGAATAATATGGAGAAAGTCTTTCTCGAGAAATCTCCAAAAATCGCTGTATACACACCTCCCGGAAAACTTCCATGGGATGATGCCGTAACTCTGGCACTAACTTATGCTGATATCCCGTATGATAAGATTTATGACAAAGAAGTGGTAAGCGGTAAGCTTTCCAGCTATGACTGGCTTCATCTGCATCATGAGGACTTTACAGGTCAATACAGTAAGTTCTACAAAGGATTCTCTGAAAGTAACTGGTATCAGCGCCAGAAAATGGAGCTCGAACAGCTCTCACGATCTCTGGGTTTCTCAAAAGTAACAGACTGCAAGAAAGCGGTTGCTTTGGCTATACGACAATATGTGGAAAAAGGAGGATTCCTTTTTGCAATGTGCAGCGCAACCAATACACTGGAGATCGCTCTGGCGGCTCTGGGTACCGATATCGTTGCCAAAGAATATGATGGAGACGGGATTGATCCACAATACAGGGCAAAACTCGATTTTACCAACTGCATGGCATTTGAGAATTTTCAGATAGTCACAGATCCTCTTGAATCGTGTTTCGGTAATATCGATGTAAATCTTGTAAATACAGCTTTGCGCAAAGATGCCCGTGACTTTGTGATATTTGATTTCAGTGCCAAACTCGATCCAGTGCCGACAATGCTGGTTCAGAATCACAGCAAAACCATAAAAGGATACCATGGGCTGCTAACTTCTTTTAATCGCAATGTAATTAAAAAGAGCGTAATTGTTCTGGCTGAAGTCCCCGGGACCAATATGGTAAATTATATCCATGGTGTATTAGGTAAAGGCCAGTTCGCTTATCTGGGCGGACATGATCCCGAAGACTATACTCATGCAGTAGGGGATCAGCCTACGATGCTGGAACTTCATAAGAACTCTCCGGGATACAGACTCATTCTCAACAACGTGCTTTTCCCCGCAGCTGAAAAAAAAGAAAAGAAAACATAAAAATGGCTTCCAATAAAAAGTCGGTAATTTCCTGGTGCTTTTATGACTGGGCAAATTCTGCATTTGCTTTGACTGTAATGGCCGGATTTTTTCCGGTATTCTTTAAAAGCTACTGGTGCGCCGGTGTCGAAGCTACTGTAAGTACTGCCAGACTGGGTTTTGGCAATGCAGCAGCAGGTTTGGCGGTTGCTTTACTTTCGCCGTTTCTGGGGGCACTTGCTGATTCCGGAAGAGCCAAAAAAAAACTGATGGCCTTTTTTATTTTGCTGGGAAGCATTGCCACTGGTTTACTTTTTTATATCAGCCAGGGTGACTGGTTTAATGCACTGGCCGTTTTTGCTCTGGCCAGTGTAGGATTCAACTGCGCCAATCTTTTTTATGATTCGCTGATTGTCGATGTTGCAGAAAAAGAGAAGATGGATATGGTCTCCTCAATGGGATATTCCATGGGATATCTGGGGTGCGGCCTTCTTTTTCTGTTTAACGTCTTCATGGTTCAGAAACCATCTTTGTTTGGTCTTGACAGTGCAGCGGCTGCGGTAAAAACTTCCTTTATGATAGCATCAATATGGTGGTTACTGTTTTCAATACCTTTATTTCTTTTTGTGCATGAACGGGTTTACAGTTCGATTGCCGGTGTTTTCGCCATTTTTTCGGACAGTATCAGAAGGTTGCGGAAAACAACCATTAAAATTATAAAAACACGCTCTTTACTGCTTTTTTTTCTGGCGTACTGGCTTTATATCGATGGCGTACATACTTTTGTTCTGATGGCGGTTGATTTTGGAATGTCAATTCACTTATCTGCTTCGTCGTTGATGGTTGCACTTCTGGTGGTACAGTTTGTGGCATTTCCGGCGGCATTGCTTTTTGGTCTTCTGGCCAGAAGATTCGGTGCCTATGCAATGATTATGGCTGGTGTTGTTATTTACATTCTGGTAAGTGGAATAGGTTCGCTGATCTTAAAAACTCAAATTGATTATATTATCCTTGCAGGTATAACCGGACTGGCCCAGGGTGGGATTCAGGCATTGAGCAGATCTTATTTTGGAAAGATTATTCCGCAGCAGGAGTCTGCAGAGTATTTTGGTTATTACAATGTGGTGAGCCGTTTTGCGGTTATTTTCGGTCCGGCGGTGGTGGGAAGCGTTGCTTTTCTGACCCGCAAAGCCGGACTGGAATCTGTACTGGCTTCACGTATAGGAATGTCCTCGGTTTCCATACTGTTTCTTGCTGGAGCAGTTCTGCTTGTTTTGGCAAACAAAAAAGGTGGTGTGCTGGTTTCTCATGGCAATGACTAAAGATAAACTGGGAGATATAGAGACAACTGCCATAGAGGTCAGAAGTCTGGATGCCGATATCAGTTTGCAAGAGTATAAAGAGCTTCCTAAAAAACCTCTGTATATTATTCTGGACAATCTGCGCAGTGCTTTCAATGTGGGGGCCATTTTCAGAACATGTGATGCAATGAGAGTCAGTGGTCTTTTTTTATGCGGATACACTGCTTATCCTCCGCATATAAAGCTGCAGAAGACATCCATGGGCACAGTAGATTATGTACCATGGAAACATTTCGATAAAACTATTGATGCCGTAAAGTATATACAGGATCAGGGCATACCGGTCTGGGCTGCGGAAACCACTTCACGTTCTCAATCCTTTTATGATGCCTGTTACCCTCAGAAACTGGGACTGGTATTTGGCAATGAGGCACTGGGTGTGAGCATGGATGTGGTTCATATGTGTGATAATCTTATTGAAATACCGTTGTGCGGGTTCAAAAATTCACTAAATGTAGCAACATCATGCGGGATTATCGGTTTTAAAGCAATTGAGAAAATGGTAAAGATCTGAAAACAGCGAAAAAATTTAATTTCACTTACCATATAATATTCTTGCCGGTAGTTCTCCGATCATTGGGAAAAAAAACTCTTTATCAGGTTGGGATATAGTGCTGTTGATAAGATAATTGGTGAATGACATTCCATTATAAAGAGTCATGATTGTGCGGGCCCAGACATATCCTTTTATTTTAATTTCTTTAATATCCAGATCGTGATTAGTGATAATTACACCTGAAACATCTGATCCTTTACCAAAAACAACTGATGGACCTATGCCGCTCAGTTTCGCAGAATTATCAACGTAGCCAATAACGGTACCTTTGAAACTGGTTCCGGCCTCAAAACAGATACCACCTGTTAAAGTTGAATCCACAGATCTGTTTCTTAGACAAGCAATAACAGTCATGGCCCCATATTTTACCTCTTTAGTGGCAGATATGGTATCCTGTGCATAAAACTGGGAATTGAGATAACCACCATTTAACATTGTTTTTTTTGAGCTGAAAAACAGAGTCCCACTGACATTACCACCATTAATTATAATTTTTTCCGCTAAAAACAGAGATCCATCTATAGAAGAATTGTCATTTATGCTGAGAGTTCCAGATATAACCATAAGTTTATTATGTACTTTGGTATGTTCTATTCGACAATCACCCAAAACCACGATAGTATCATTTTTCAAAAGACAATCTCTAAGATTGCTATCAGATAAATATCCTGTCAGGGCATTTTTAGAGGAGAGTAAAGAGATGTGTGTTTTATTCAGATCACCAATTAATTCTGGAATCAACAACGAATCAAAAGGCAAATCCTGAGATTCACGTATAATAAGTTTCTTCTGATATTCAGCAATAGGTCTTCCACGGCGTTCACGGTAGATATCTCCATGATGAAGCACTATTTGACCTTCGATAGCACTCCCTTCATGAAGAATCAATCCTCCAACATGGCCGGTAAGTGTCAGTGATGGTTTCAGAATATCAGGTATATCTCTTCCAAAAAGCCCGCTTATGGTACAGGTGTTTTTTAAGCGTATTCCCTGGGATTCTATTCTGGAAAAAAGACCGAATTTTCTGATTTTTAAAAGGATTTTTCCATAATTTCCGATAGATTCTTCAAACCTGTCAGTTTCCCATTCCATAGAATGACCATCACCACCGTTGAGAAAATATTCTGCACGGGTAATACCGGATTCGGCCAATAACCTGGCTTGTATACCATGAATATCATTAGAGGTCTGTTTGCGGGTAAATCCGATATGCTTGATAGTTAATGAAAGAAGTATAGCGGTAACAGTGAGAATTATAAGCACAGTATAAAGTGTGTAACCGGATTGATTATTGGGTTTTCCTAGTTTCAAAATCTTACTCCCTGATTATGACAGCACCGCAAATTAAGGCGTTTTTATCTGATAAACAATCCCAGAGCAAGACTTTATCATTATTCTGACTTGATCTATTATCTGTATTTTCCTGTAAATCGAATCTGAGACCTTTCAGGTCTTTACATATTGTTTTACCGTTAGCAAGCAGCGATCCGTTTTTGAACTGAATAGCAATAATTGAGTCGGTGTTTAATTCTTTGAATCTTATGCTTGTACTGGTCCAGCTGTCAATTGAACCAATGTTATCAAGACTCTTTTCTATTTGTTTTTTTTGCAGTGTGAGAGTTTGTACACTGTTGTTTTTGATTCCCTGTATTCTAAACCCTTTTCCCAGGTCAGTAAAGACTGTCATTGCATAAATCATAACCATACTGGAGATGGTTATGGTAAGAAGGAGCTCTAAGAGGGTGAAGCCTGAGGTTTTTGACATAAAAAATTCCAATGATATTTAATAATATACCGAATGTGTTAAAATCCGGTTTCTAATAATGATTCCCCTCCAGGGAATGCGTGATTATTGTTTTTTCTACAATTATGAAGGCCCTACAGGCCTTTTAAAATGAACAGATTTCAAAATCAGCCCAATTTTATGAAAGCTTGTAGAGCTTTCATAAATATAGAAAAATATGACAAACAACACCACCGTTTTCCCTGTAGGGGAAACATTCTCAATATGGTTACCATTTATCACACAACATGTTTTTTACGGCAAAAACGCCCGGTTTCATTTTGATGATTCCCCTCCAGGGAATGCGTGATTATTGTATCTTCTACAATTATGAAGGCCCTACAGGCCTTTTAAAATGAACAGATTTCATAATCTACCCAATTTTATGAAAGCTTGTAGAGCTTTTATTGTTTCAAAACATGATAAATAATAACCCCGTTTTCCCTGTAGGGGAAACAATTATAATATGTCTGTAATTTATCTCTAAAGAAAAGAAAACAAATATTTTTCATCGTAATCAATTTCAAATTTTTTTAATAATGTGATATACTCTTTCTT
>DATAMG010000002.1:0-10448 GCA_036260705.1 Chitinispirillaceae bacterium
CAGGATGGCCGTCTGAAGATCAAACTGGGACTTAAAACCATCGACATAAGAGTCAGCACCACGCCAACTATTTTCGGGGAAAAAGTGGTGATGAGAATTCTTGATTCTTCAAATCTGATTCTGGATATGTCAAAATTCGGAATTCATTCCAAGGGACTTCACCATCTTACGGAAGCACTGAATGCCCCTTATGGAATGGTACTGGTAACCGGCCCTACTGGCAGCGGAAAAACTACTACTCTCTACTCTGCACTCAGCACGCTTAACAAACCAGATGTCAATATCATGACAGCAGAAGATCCGGTCGAGTATAATATCGAAGGTATTAACCAGATCAATATTCATCAGGATATTGGATTAACCTTTGCAGCAGCTCTGCGTTCGTTTCTCCGGCAGGACCCAGATGTCATTATGGTTGGTGAAATAAGGGATCTGGAAACTGCCGAAATTGCAGTTAAAGCAGCTCTGACAGGCCATCTGGTTCTAAGTACTCTGCATACAAACGATTCTGCAAGCACATTGACCCGTTTGACAGATATGGGAATCGATCCCTTTTTAACTGCTTCGGCTGTAAGGCTGATTGTAGCTCAGAGACTTATAAGAGTCATCTGTAGCAATTGTAAGGTTGAAACCGATGCTCAGAATCATGAACTGCTTCCATTTCTCAATTTATCGGATAAAGAAAAAGCGGATCTGAGGTTGTTCAAAGGAGAAGGATGTCCGCTCTGCAATAAAACCGGTTATCGTGGACGAAACGGTCTGTATGAAATTTTGCCCATTAATCAGAATATCCAGGAGATGATTATTTCAAAGGTCCCGCCCTATACGATCAGAAATCAAGCGATAGCTGATGGAATGATGTCATTACGCAGCATTGCTCTGGAGAAACTCAGAGCTGGCTTGACCACAATAGAAGAGGTGCTGGGGGCCACTAGTTGAAATTTTTATCTCTTTATTTTATCCATTTTAAATAGTACTTTTAAATATGCTCACAATGCACGAACTTTTAAAACGAATGTCCGATCTTAACGCCTCAGATCTTCATCTAACCGTAGGTGCCGCTCCATTATATAGAGTAGATGGCAAGCTGATACCAGTAGATGCTGAAAAACTTTCAGCAGATCACACTCTCAAACTCTGCTATAGTATAATGAATGAAGCACAGAAAAAAGTCTTCGAACAGAAAAAAGAAGTGGACTTCTCATTTGGAGTCCAGAATCTCTCCAGATACAGAGCAAATGTGTTTCTTCAACGGGGTTGCTGTACCTGTGCAATACGTCAGATTCCATTTCAGATTAAAAGTCTGGATGAACTGGGTTTGCCTCCCATAGTTACTAAATTGACAGAACGACCTAACGGACTGGTACTGGTTACCGGGCCAACAGGCAGCGGCAAAAGTACAACTCTTGCTGCAATGATAGATAAAATTAACAGTCAACTCGAAGGTCATATTCTGACTGTTGAAGATCCTATAGAATTTGTTCACAAACACAAAAAATGCATTATTAACCAAAGAGAGATCCATCAGGACAGTGACAGCTTTTCCAGTGCTTTGAGAGTAGCTCTCAGACAGGATCCGGATGTGGTTTTAATTGGAGAGATGCGGGATCTGGAAACTATTCAGGCTGCTTTGAGTATCGCAGAAACCGGTCACCTTACTCTTGCCACTCTTCATACCAATTCAGCAGCTCAAACCATTAACAGAATAATAGATGTATTCCCATCTGACCAGAAATCAACCATAAGGGCACAGCTGGCAATGGTTCTGGAGGGAATAATAAGTCAGGCATTACTTCCTAAAATAGGTGGAGGTAGAGTTATGGCTTGTGAAGTAATGATTGCCACTACTGCAGTTAGAGCGCTTATTCGGGATGATAAAATTCATCAGTTGCAGGGAATGCTGGAAATTGGTCAGAAATTCGGCATGCAAACCATGAATTCAGAACTTATTCGTCTGTTCCAGCGCCGTCTGATTTCCAAAACTGATGCAGTAGGAAGAAGTCCCGATCCGGATAATATGCTTAAAAATCTGGACAGTAATCAGGGCTTTCATTCGTAATAACTATCCTATTAACCTGATAAAGGAAATTTTCTTTATTTGGAGTGTAAAAAATCAGCTAATATATAGTTTATGCACAGGAAATTTTAACTATTTTAATCACCCGGTTGAACCTCGGCATTTAATAGAAAATTATTAAGTAACTCAGGAGTACTTGATGGCTCGTTTTTACTATACAGGTGTTACCAGCTCAGGCAAACAGGTCAAAGGCGAAATTCAGGCAGACAATAAAAATGAGGTTATTAGCCTGTTAAGAAAGAAGAAAGTACGTCCACTTTCTATCCGTAATGCATCTCTGGATATAAACCTTTCTTTTCTGGATAGAGTAGGTTTAAAAGACATAAGCAGATTCACAAGGCAATTTTCTGCAATGACCTCAGCCGGACTGCCTCTGGTACAATGCCTTGATATCCTTTCTGCTCAGACCGAAAACAAAAAATTATCCTCAACTGTTAAACAGATCTCGACTGATATCCAGGGTGGATCGACTCTGGCTGAAGCACTGCAGAAACACCCGTCAATTTTCAATTCTCTTTATTGTAATATGGTTGCCGCAGGTGAAGCCAGCGGTAATCTTGATGTAGTACTCAACAGACTCGCAGACTACCAGGAAAAATCAGAATCGTTACGCAGAAAAATAAAAGGCGCAATGACTTATCCTGTAATAGTGCTTATCGCTGCAATTCTGGCAACAGTGGTTATGTTTACCTTTGTAGTGCCCACCTTTACTCAGATGTTTGCAGATATGGGAGGAACTCTGCCTCTTCCAACCCGTATCGTTATGCGTATTTCTGATTTTCTGGTACATTATTACCTTTTGATTATTGCTTCTTCTGTGGGTCTAGGCACCGCATTGTACTATTACAATAAAACTTCAGATGGTAAAATGAGGATTGATTCTTTAAAATTGAAACTTCCTGTATTTGGCGATCTGGAGAGAAAAAGTTCAATCAGCCGGTTTTCTCAAACCCTTTCCACATTATTAACCAGTGGAGTCACTATTCTTGACGCACTCTCCATTACTGCAAAAACCGCAGGTAATAAAGTTCTGGAAAAAGGTATTTTTAAAACTCTGGAAAGAATTTCCGGTGGTCAGACAATTGCAGAACCATTAAAGGAAACCGGAGTATTTCCTCCAATGGTAATCCATATGATTGCAGTTGGAGAAAAAACCGGTGATCTGGCTGAAATGCTTAAAAAAGTAGCAGACTTCTACCAGGAAGAGGTAGACGCTGCAATTGATGCTTTGACTTCCATAATAGATCCGGTAATGATTCTTGGAGTGGGACTTATCATTGGCGGGACACTGATAGCTATGTACTTGCCAATGTTCGATTTAATAGGAACTATCAAAGCATGATTCAATTTAGCTAAAGATTTTATCTCTTTTGCCGATAATAATAGTAGAACGAAAGGGTGGTGATCAAAATGCGTATCAATGCTGTAACTCAACCATTCAACGCTGAATTGCGTAAAATAGAAAATAGCCGAAAGGCGGAAAAAGAATCTAAAAACAATAAACTATCCGATAGATCTGATATATCTTCCAGTGCTCAATCACTAAGTGAAACAAAAAGTCAGCACGATGCAATTGCCGCCTCAATCACTTCACTGCCTGAAATCCGTAATGACAAGATTTCAGAGGTGCGATCTAGAATTGAAAATGGCTATTACAGTTCAGAAGAATTTTTAGATAAACTGGCAGAAAAACTTTTAAATGAGTTTGGTTTAAAAAACAATGAATTATAGGCCGGCTTTCTAAATTTAACATTTGCTCCGCAGACACTTTTTAATAGTACTATCCTCTTTTCTCCAGACCTGTTTTATCATTTCTTTGTGTATATCGAACAGATTATCGAATTTGAACGATTCTTCCAACTGCATTAATTTCATAATATATTTTAAAAAACCATGTTTTCCACAAAAGCAGAACTAATATCTCAATTTAATTATCCGGTATATTCTACACATACTAAATATCCTTCATTACGGACGTTTTCATGTCTTCAGAAATGGAGAAATAATCCGGTTATTGAGCTTGAAAAACTTAAGATTAAAATTCTGGGTATCGATTATATGGAATTTTCCGGAGAAGAGAAATTCGATACCCAATTGAGATTTCAGCAGGATTGCTTCAGGTTATGGTATCAGGTAGATGGCACTGGTATATTACAGAATGTTACCCGTCAAAATTATGGCACAGCCCGCCCCGGGCTTCTGGGTATTATGGATTTAGGAGAACGCCATAATTACCTGCACCAGAAAGGTAATCTTGAGTGCTTCCAGCTGCTATTCTCTCTATTGCCTTCACAGCATGCAAAATGTTACTGGAATTCCGAGATCGAAGGAAAAATTGTACTTGAAAACAATGAACGATTTTACTTTGAAAGTCTAATTTTTGATCTGCTTTTAGTTATAGATCAAAAACACGAAATACTTGGGCTGGCCACGATTTCCCGAATTCTGGAAATTTTAGTGGTTTTATTCAAAAAGGGAATATTAATAGTTGAAGAGAGTCAGTTTCCAAAAAACAAAGCTAAAAGTCTGGTTGCCAAGGCTAAACAATTCATGGATCTGCACTATTCAGATATGGAACACCAGTTGGAATTAGAGAAAGAATGCGGTGTTGATATTAATTATCTGAATATTATTTTTAAAAAAGAAACCGGACTTACCCTTTATCAATACATATGCGCTGTTCGAATGGAGCATGCAAAATTTCTGCTGGAAACGACTCTTGATTCTGTTTCTGACATATCAAAAAACGTGGGCTATCCCAATAGTAACTCTTTTACCAGGGCATTTAAGCGCCATGTCGATTTAACACCACAAGACTTTAGACAGAAATATTTCCACCAGGCTAATAAATTATTCTGAATCAATTAAAATAAACGGAGTCACTATGAAATACCTTGTCTGTAAATTCGGAGGAACATCTGTCGCCACGAGCGAAAAGATTCAACAGATTGTAAAAATCATGGAGCTTAATCCTCTGCGCCGCTGCATTGTTCTTTCAGCGCCAGGTAAAGCACCTTCCAATCCGGTTAAAGTCACAGACCTGCTGATAGCAGGTTCAAAGAAAGCACTTGCTGGGGAGGATTACTCAAAGGAAATCAATCAAATTGTTGAACGTTTCAACTCTATCTACCAACCCCTGAATCTTGCAGCCGACAAAATCCAGACAATAGTATCTGATCTTAACCGCCGTTTCTCCTCTGACAAATCTCATCCGGGAAAGTTCAGAGATCTGGTGGTTGCTTCCGGTGAGGATATTAATTGCCAGCTTTTTGCAGAATATCTCAATTTGATCGGTATGAAAGCTTCATATATTTCACCACTGCAGGCGGGCCTTATCGTTACCTCTGTATTTGGTGATGCCCAGCCCATAGATGATGTGGTATTAAAGCTTGCCAATCTTAAACGCCTTATCCCTGACCAGATTCTGGTTTTCCCGGGATTTTTCGGTTATACTGTTGATGGTGATGTTGCTACATTCAGCAGAGGAGGATCGGACCTTACCGGAGCAATACTTGCAGAAGCACTTGATGTTGCAGAATATGAAAACTGGACTGACGTAGATGGTATATTCAGCGCACATCCTCATATGGTAGATTCACCGGCTCAAATTCCTGCCCTTACATATAGAGAAATGAGGGAATTATCCTATATCGGTTTCAATGTCCTTCACGAAGAAGCTGTGCGTCCGGTAATGAGAAAAAAAATACCAATCCGGCTGAGAAATACAAACAATATCAAAAACGAAGGAACTCTGGTAGTCTCAGAACGCCTTCCCAGTGAACGGGATATCATTGGTATAGCATCTGGAGGTGGCTATTGCAGCTTCACACTGCATAAATTTCTGATGAACCGTGAAAAGGGGTTTGGAAGACGCTTACTTTCCATCTTTGAAGACATGGATCTCTCCTATGAACACTGCCCCTCTGGTGTCGATAACATTTCGGTTATTCTTGATCAGGGACAACTTAAACCTGAAGCGGTGAATAATATCATACGCACTATTAGCGAAGATTTAAAACCAGATGACATCAGAACAGAGTTTGGAATCTCACTAATTGCGGTAGTAGGAGAAGGGCTTATACATAAGATAGGAGTACTGGCTCAGGCAGCTAGAGCCCTTTCTGCAGCCGGTGTAAACATTAAAATGATAAACCAGGGCAGCTCCGAGATGAGTATAATTTTTGGAATCGATACTTCAGACGAGAAAAAGGCTGTCTGTGCACTATATAAGGAATTCTTTTCAAAATAAACAGATTTTTCTAAGTCGCCACTTAACGTAAATAGCACATTTCTGATCAATGTACTATTTACGTTTTCCCACCGCTCCCTGCATTTTCTTTATCTCCGTTCTTTAATCAAAACCTTTTATACCTTTACCATGCGCAGCTCTGTTTTTCCGCATCAACTGTTATAATACAGTGCGGTTTTTATTAGGGAGATCACACAATTAGCTTTTACCAGGTTACAATTAGATTGCTATTATTAAAAATTTAGATTGGAAAGACAACCGTTCATTACCATTGCAGGATCGTATCCACCAGTTATTGACATGCCTTTGGTTATCATTAAAAACTGCTATACATTGTTTTTTATCTTGCATTAAAAAAGTTACTTTGCACCTTGTTCGACTTTAATTGCAGTTTTTTTGCTATTTATCTGTAAGATATGCTTTGATAAATATTCTTACAAGCAATATTGCCATAACTAAAACGAATATTCTATCAATTTTACTTAAGAACACCATTTAGAAAACAAATGTAGGAGTTGGTTTTCCTGTCGAATTTAGAAGTAAATTTTGAAATAAGAATTATTGGATAAAACTGGCAAAGTGCTGGAATATCCTATTTATAATGTTGAAAAGTGATTTTTTACAGTGAAATCGGGTATTACGTTAAGAAATCTGATGGATAGAATGTATGTCATTTTAATTTATGTTAAAAATATATTGCATAACACAATACACATAGTTATTTTACAACAAATAAATAGCTCCCATATAGAAATCTAATATTCGTTATCAATTTACTTGCAACGTATAAAAAGGAATGCTATTATTTAGCTAATTTATTTACCACCTGTTGAAAGGAGATGCTGAAATGGCAAGAATCAGCAAAACAGAACTAATACGACTTCAGAAGAAGTTCAAGACAGATGCTCGAATCGGTGAAGAGTTCGGTATCACAAGGCAGGCAGTTCATCAGCTCAGAAAAAAGTACGGCATAGAATCAAGAACAGCCGGAAATCCTGAGAGGAACAAAGAGATGGTTGCTTTACGTGAGTCTGGTCATAGTGTAGAAGCAATTGCCAAAAAATTCAAATTGTCGATTCCTCAGACCTATAGAATTCTGAAGGAAACTGCAAGTGCCATGAAACCAGCCAAGAAAAAGGCTGCCAAGAAAAAGTAATTTTCGCCCCCCCTCGATTTTTCCTTAAAAAAAACCGGGGGGCTTAAACCAGAAATACCCTCTGTCCTTTCGATCCTTCCCAAAATTTTAAATCAGTATCCAATACAATCGCTCAATTTAACATCGGCTACACTTGGCAGTAAATTTTAATGGCACTCTCCGGACAATTATCTGCTGCATTCTGATATTCCTGTTCGTACCATGATGGTATTGCCTTGTGTCTTGGTGTAGCTTTTCCATCTGTACTCATATCGAATGCATCTGGACAGATACTGGCACATAATCCACATCCGTTACAGATATCGTTATCAACTATCACTCTCATCTTTTTCTCCCAGTCAAACAATCCAATTAAGCTCACTCACCGGTGGTTTTGCAATCAGAATGCCAGTTTGTTTTAAAAGTCATTACCATCCGATTTTCTTATTTTATAAAGAGTTGCCGTTTATAAACAAAGCAACATCTATACCATATCCAGAATAATAGCGGCATACGATTTGCAGGCCTGTATATAGAAATTAAAAGTAATGATTTCTAAAATGAGAAATTATCTGATAAAAGCCCTGTTATTGAAGAAACGTCCAAACGGAAGTCTGTACAACTATGCCGAAAACTATATGGAAAACATTAATCGAATCTTGAAACTAACCATTGCAGAACTACAGAGCTTCTATCTTATGATAATGCAAAGTGTAATCAGTATTTTCAAAAAGCCCATTTACTTGAAAGATTTGATAGAACAGATGGACTACTCCGGAGCTCAAACCATAATCATTATTATTTTGGTGGCATTATTTATAGGTATGGCACTCTCCCTTCAGATCGCTGCCGAATTTTCAGTTCTTGGTATGCAGATGTATACCGGAAGAGTCGTAGGCATTTCCATCATTAGTGAAATTGGTCCGGTAGCTGCAGCACTGGTGTTTGCAGGCAGAGCTGGCTCTGGAATGGCTTCAGAACTTGGAACTCTGGTTTTACGTCATCAGGTCGATACTTTAAGAGTTTTCGGAATTGACCCCATAAAAAAACTGCTTACTCCCAGAATCATCGGATCAATTCTCATGCTTCCAGCCCTGACCATTATTGCAGATTTTGTGTCGCTTTTAGGGGCTTACTATATAATAACGGTAGTTAATAACCAGAGCAGCACAGTATTCTGGGACTCAATCCGTCTTATCCTTATTCCTCAGTACATAATTTCCGGAACAATCAAACCTTTTATTTTCGGCCTGATTATCTCCTCAATTAGCTGCTTTACCGGTTTTACCACTCATGGCGGTGCTGTTGGTTTAAAAAGTTCCACCACCAGGGCATTTGTACTCTCTACCATTTTAATAATAGTATGTGATTTTGTTATCACCAAAATCATACTATTTACATTCGGTTACCAGGTATGAACATAGAATTTGATCATCTCTGCTTTTCCAGGGGAAACCGATTAATTCTCAATAATATCAGCTTTCATGTCAACAGTAGTGAAAATATTGCCATTCTGGGAGGCAGTGGTGAAGGAAAAACAACGATTCTGCGGCTTCTTATGCGTCTTCTCAAACCCGATTGTGGAAGAATACTGATCGATGGTGAAGACATTTCTGATAAAACAGAAGAGCAGTTGCGCCCCATCCGCCGCAAATTCACTATCGTTTTTCAAGATGGGGCCCTTTTTGATTCCCTTACCGTAAAAGAAAACGTGGCATTCTATATGCGAGAATACACCAGGATGAATGAAGATGAAATTGAAATCAATGTACGTAAACTTCTGGGATTTGTTGGAGTAGAACAGGCAATTGATCTTATGCCAGAAGAATTAAGCGGCGGTATGCAACGTAGAGTTGCCATCGCCAGAGCCCTCGCAGTTCAAAAACCTCTCATGTTCTTATATGACGAACCAACAAGTGATCTTGATCCGCTAAGTGCTGCCCGTATTCGTGAATTAATCCTTAACCTCAGCAATGCCGAGAGAGGCTTTATTGTAGTAACTCATGAAATTCTGGATGCACTCAAACTTGCACATCGATTCATGTTCCTTAAGGGTGGTTCGATTCTTTTTGACGGTAACAAAGAAGATTTTCTTCGTACAGATCTTAAGGAACTTCGTACATTTCTTGGTGACTGGAATGAGGAGATTAGAAAATAATGTACGAATACCAGAAAAAAATCACCTGGTCAAGCCTTAAATCCGGTATTGTTATTACTATTGCCCTGCTGATTCTATTCAGTGCTGTTTTCTTTTCCGGAAATATCACCTCCCTTTTTACCTCTAAATTTGATCTGACAACCAAGTTCCCAAACGTACAGGGACTAAGAACCGGTGCTCCCGTATGGCTTTTTGGTGTGGAAGTTGGCACTGTGGAAAAAATAACCATTAACAGCAGTGGCACTTATGTCAAGGTCTCCATAGACAGAAAATTTCTTAACAATATATATAAAAATGCTTATACCAATATTATGACCATGGGTATTCTGGGCGATAAATTTATCGAGGTTTATCCGGGTGATACCTCCAACCCTCAAATCAGTCCTGGCGATACCATCTCCGGAGATATTAACATCGGCTTTGAACAGTTGCTCTCACTAAGTGCATCAATTATGGTTCAGCTTGATAGTACTATAAATCAGCTTGAATCTCTTGTCAGTTCGATCTTAAATCCTCAAGGATCTGTAGGCAAATTCATATCTGATCCTGCACTTTACAACAATTTAAATGAAAGTATCAATGCCATGACCAAACTCACCAGAGATATAAACCTCTCAAACGGAACTTTTTCAAAATTCATTAAAGATACTACCCTTTACCACAATCTAAATTCCGCTTCAATTGAAATAGCTTCACTTATGAATCAGGTGGATAACTCTATTCAAAACGGGAGTGTGGCTGGAGCTCTTTTAAATGACAGAGCACTTGCTGCTGATGTCAAAGAAACTGTCAATTCTTTAAGAACTGCTGTCGAATCACTTAATAAAAT
>DATAMG010000007.1:0-8759 GCA_036260705.1 Chitinispirillaceae bacterium
CCTTTTTAATAACACCTGTTTTGATAATTTCATAATACAATCCTGTTTCTGAATCAATACAATTCCGTTTGATTTAATAATATACTTATAAAAGAGATGTTATGCTTGAAATAACTGTATTCAATGTAATAATTATTGTAACTACTCTCAGCTCACTGAGAACAAATATCAAATCGGAGAAGAATTTATAAGTCAGAAATAAACAATCAGAGCTAATCAGATATAACCTAATTCGGACGATTCTTTGGTGATGGATCGCACAGCACCCTTTAGATTAGAGGGTTTGCAGCTTTGCGGGCCTTATCGACAAGGTGATAAGGTCAAAAAACTGCAGACCCTATAAGCAAAGGGGGCGAAGCGAGCCGCTCCATAAGAATCGTCCGATTTAGGTATAATATTTAATCAGATAGAAAACATAAGACAATGCAAATTCTTTTTCTTGATTCCTGGTTTTCGTTGTGAGCCTTACTTATGAAGGAATTTTGAACTGTGGATGACTCTGTTCCCGGATTTTAAAACATATGTATACATACCGTTCGATGAATTCGAAACGTTAAAAGAACCGCTGCAACCTTCTGGTTTAACATTACCATTAAAAACTGTTGTTCCGATTAAATCAAATACTGAAAATAATTGAGAATTGCCGCAAACCAGGAGGCTTCATGCCATGTTCCAACCCGGTTCGCGAAAAGAAAAGACTGGATGCCGTACACACTTTAAGGCTAAACCCAGTTCCCGGGACAAAAAAGCCGCCCGACAAGTATCATCCCAGTAATCACCAGACTCCGTTTTTCAAGATAGTGTGAGATCATTTCGATGAATTTGAGCATTTGACATGTTTTTTTGGCGGAATAATGATTTTTTAATAAAAGCAGAACTATCTGAATAATTGACATTGCTTTTTGTTTTATTTACTTTAAATCTATGATTATACGATACACTGGAATTCTTCTCCCTCTCTTCACTGTTTTTCTTATCGGATGTGCAGCACGACATATCGGTTATGGCCCACGATTCTCTCCAGTTGATGAACATATTGGCAAAATTGCCATCATTTCACCTGATATTTACGTCTATGATGTCTCTGGAGGTGGAGTTCCTGAATTTCGAGCCGACTGGAGCGATAGTGCAGAAACGAATCTGAGTGAGGCAATCAGAGAGCTGCTTGAAGAAAAACAGAAGGAATAAACATTCCAAAAATCCATAATATTACTACAATAGACACTGTAACTCCTTTGGTTAAGTTGATTATTTCTTCGATTCAGAATCATTTATACGGCCAGTATCCATTTATCACTCAGCTAGACACATTTAATTACCAGACAGGACCACTCTCAGAGCTTTGTCACAATTTGCAGGCCGATGCTGTCATGTTTACATTCGGATCAGATGAATACTTTTCTCCAATGCGTAAAAATATACTGCAAAGAGCAACAACCGCCAAAAACGTAAACTCAGTTATTTCCGGCGTTCTTTGGGGATCAGGGAGCTTCAAAACTTATTCGGTACCTCGCGAACGCACCTTCCTCTGTTGTCTGGTGGCAGATAGCGAAGGGAAAATCATCTGGTTTAAACAATACAAGGAATCCGATGGAGCTGATTTGCGAACAACAGCAGATGCCGAGAAAATAAGCCGACGTGTTTTATATGGATTAAATTTCAGGAAACAATAATGCACAATTCCATTTTTCACTCCTTCTTTATTCTGCTATGCTGCTATGCTCTGCTAAAAGGCGATGATATGGCTGAAACCGTGCATAGGGAAAGTATTATTGCTCAGAGTAGTGAGTTCGAAAATGAACTTGAAAAGTCGGGGCTAATATTAAAAAATGAATCTCTCAATGCTTATCTGAACGGAGTTTTAAACAAAATTGCCGAAAGTAACCAATTTACAGTAAAAGTGATACAATCTCCTGCCATCAATGCTTTAACAATGGCTAATGGAACTATTTTTATATGCACCGGACTGCTGGCCAGAATCGGAAATGAGGCTCAACTTGCTGCACTGTTAGGTCATGAACTGGTTCACATAATAAGAGACCACTCAGTTCAAAACCTTGTTAATACCAAAAAGCTAGCACTCTCCAGTGCAAACAAACAAATTGGCTTCGAAATATTTTTCGGATCACTTGCGACTTCTGTTGTAAATTATAACCTGCAATCTGCTATTAGTGGCTATTCAAGAGATCTGGAGCGTGAAGCAGACAGTCTGGGGTTAAAAAAAATGAGAAAAGCAGGTTATGCCCGAATCGAGTTTAGAAATTTGTTTCTGATCCTGAAAAAAACTATCGAACTGGAAAATATTAAACAGCCCTATTTTTTTTCGACTCACCCTGCGATTACCGAACGCATAAACAATTATTATCATTTAGCAGGAAAGAACACGATTCAATCTGCCAGGGGATTAGTCAATTCGGAGAGCTATTCCAAAATTATCCAAAGCATTCTGCAATCGGATGGCAACAGGTTAATTGCTTCAGGTCAGCTTGATTACGCAGAAGCTAACTTCTCCAGAATTCTGGACTCAGATTCCGGCAATGCCTTGGCCTGCGTGCAATTAGGCAATATTGCCCGTTTAAGATCTGCTCCAGAGGTCAACAAAGATGCGTTCAAATGGTATTATCGGGCAAAGGATTATGAAAATTCTGAAGACGCACTGCGTGAGCTGGGTTTCTATTATTTCAAAAGCGGCAACACTGACAGCGCCACTTATTATTTAAAAGCTTACCAGACCCAATACCCCTTATCACCATATAAACCTGTTGTAGAGGATTATCTTAAAAAATGCCTCAGGTAAATAGAATTACTATACTTCTATTATTGTCTTTACTCTTTGCAGGTTGCTCTTCCAGTTGGAAAATGACCGGTGCAAAGTATAAAAAACCATCCTACTATTTTGAACCACCTCCACGATGGATGATAAGCAGGGATGGTCCCACTGCCTTGCTTTCAAAGCATGGCCCGTCTCTGGAAAAAATCCTTATACTTCGGCAAAGAACCACAGACACGCTGAACCATACCAAGCTAAAGCTTTATCCGGAAATGCTCCCCCACGAACTCGGCGAAGTTTTACTCTCCAGAGTTATCGCTGCCCCGCAGGTTACTGATGTCCTCCTTTTAAAAGAGGAAGTTACCAACGTGGATTACAGACAAGCTGTAAAACTAACTGTAAGCTACAGGATAAATGCTATCGAATTCAACGAGATTATCTATGCTTTTATAGATCGAGTCTTTTTATACGAACTGAGGTATTGTGCTGTCAAGCGATACTACTATGAAGAAAATCTTAATACATTTGAAACACTTGTTAAGGGTTTCAAATTGAGATAAGATTCACCACCTGTAAACAGGCGGCACTTTTCATCTCGAACTGACAGAAATTGTCAACATAGAACAGGCAGATATACTGAACAGACTTTTTTTGAGACAACATATCCTATCAGGAATTTGTGTAATGCTATAAAAGTTAACAACATAGGAGAGCTGGTACTTTTATTGTCACGCAAAATGCAATTCCAGATAATCAAAAAATCACCGTTTTGCAAAGTTTTCATTATTAAATCTCCATAAATGTTATTTATATTATATATTATAATACGAAAATCCCAGAAATAGACACATCCAAATACCTGAATTGTTTCACCAATTGAACACTTAAAAATATTAGGTGACATCTTTTTATTATACTATGATAACTTTTAAAACACTATTCTTCGGAAAGATTCATGAACCCTGATTCTAATTACTTACCTAACATATTATTATCAACCATTATTTTTGCATTGCTATCTGTTTGCATTTTCATGACCTGCGATTCTACACAACCGGTACAATTTACCGGAATAAATGAATTTCAAACTGCCCGGGTAAAAGGTTCTTCACCATCGATCGGTGGCTATCATGTTTATTACGGTGATTTGCACAATCATTCCAGTGTCGATGATAATCATGGTCAGGGGTCCTCAGAACAAGCATATACGCATGCTAAAAACGTCGCCAATTATGACTTTCTGGGACTCGCCTCACATGACATGTATATAACTGATGATGAGTGGAAGGCAATCGGAGCAGCAGCCGATGCCGCAACAATCAATGACACATTCATCGCCTTTCGGGGATTTGAATGGACAACCAATGAACTTGGCCATATTGCCATCATCAACAGCAGCGATTATTGCAAATCAGCCCAATCCCCAACCAACACCTTTGAGGGAATATGTTCCTGGATAAGTGCACGTGCAGGCAGCGGGTGTGTGGCTTTCTTTAATCACCCCGGTCGTCAGAACAGCACAGGTAAAGAATTCGGGCATTTCGCCACCAACCCTGTCAGCAATATGGTTGGAATAGAGCTCTGGAATAAAACCGATGCATTTTCAGACTATTATTACAATGATGGTTATTACCAGAATGACAATAATAAGAGCTTTTTCGATGAAGCAAACTCCAGAGGATGGAAATTAGGTGCTGCTGGAGCTGGTGATAACCATGGAGCCACCTGGGGAACAGCTGCCCCCTACCGGCTTGCCGTTCTGGCAGACGCACTTACCCGCAATGACATTATATCGGCCCTGCAGGCTTGCCGTTTTTACTCAACCCTTGATTCTAACCTCGTTCTTTCCTTCAAACTCGGAAGCCATGAGATGGGCTCATCTATCGATAGAGGTAAATATGATATAACTATCCTCGCGGAAGATGGTAATCATGAAACATTCACCGAAGTGGTTATTTTCGACGGCAGCCATAATGTTATACGGAGTTGGAATCCTAACACTTCTTCGGTTACCATTACAGATACTCTCTCTGCCATTAATGGCAATTATTACTACATCAAAATTAAACAGGCAGACGGTAGTGAAGCGGTCTCTTCACCTATCTGGATAAACAATGGCCCTCCACCGCCTACATGTACTATAACGATGCCGGTTCATAATGCAACATTTGATGAACCAGCCTCAATCACCATCAATGCCGCTGCTATTGCGTCTGGTAGTGGTTCAATTACATCTGTTCAGTTTTTCGCAAACAACAACCTGATAGGTGATGTATCGACAAGCCCCTACACAATGATATGGAATAATGTGCCTTCAGGTACTTACTATTTAATTGCTACCGCTACTGATAATGAAGGAACATCGTCATCATCAGACCCGGTTTCTATTACTGTCAAACCCTCACAAAACTTTTTTTCTGTCGATCGCCCTGTAGCTTCCGGTTCAGATGATGCAGAAGAGCACTTAACCGATCATACAGTCGATGCTCAGAGTTCAGACCTCGAATTGACCAAGGATAGTACATCACATTCCAATTATGATCAGATCGTAGGGATAAGGTTCACCGGTTGTGCGATTCCTTACCGGGCAATTATCAGCCAGGCCTGGATCCAGTTCACTTGTGATGAAACAAGCAACAAAGCCACTATAGATACCATTTACGGTGAGTTTATCGACAATTCAGAATCTTTTGTTCACCAAAGCAATGGCACGATTTCCAGTCGTCCAAAGACTTTTGCGTATGTCAACTGGGATATTCCAGCCTGGAACACATTAAATGAGGCAGGTATTGCACATAGGACTCCAGATCTCTCAGCTGTAATACAGGAGATCGTCAACCGATCAGGGTTCAATTCATCAAGTGCGATCACGTTTCTTGTTATTGGTAAAGGGACACGTATAGCATACTCCTATGAGGGTGGATCATCCCGAGCCGCTATCCTCCATGTTGAGTACACACCCTACGTCAACCAACCTCCGATTGCAGTTCTCACTACCACTATCACAAGTGGAGATGCTCCACTGAATGTTGCATTTGATGGAACTTCCTCTTCTGATGCAGATAACGATGCACTTTCTTTTTCATGGAACTTTGGTGATGGAACCATTTTGACCGATGCCGGAGCTACGCTTTCTCATGTTTATGCAGTACCAGGAAGCTATACTGCAACCCTTTCTGTCGATGATGGTAAAGGTCATATCGATAATAAATCTGTGGAAATAGATGTCTGGCAGCCGCAGCTTCCGCCTGTCGCAATATTAATTGCAACGCCGACATCAGGTGATGCACCACTTTATGTATCATTTGACGGATCAGGTTCATCAGATCCGAATAATGACGCATTGTCATTTTCGTGGGATTTCGGTGATGGGAATACCTCGACAGGAATTGTGTCAACTTCTTCACATGTTTATACGACTCCAGGAAGTTATACTGCAATTCTTACTGTAAGTGATGGCCGAGGTGGTACTGATAATGAATCAGTCATAATCACTGTAATCCAGCCACAGCGACCTCCGGTTGCTTCGTTTACAGCTACTCCAACAAACGGTGATGCTCCACTGAATGTGGAATTTGACGGAGCCGCTTCTTCTGATCCGGATAGCGACCCTCTATCTTTTGCATGGGACTTCGGAGATGGCAAGACTGAAGTCGGTTCTACTGTTTCACATGTTTATTCAATACCGGGTAATTATACTGCAACTTTGACAGTTGAGGATGGTAATGGTAATTCGGACAGTAAATCTGTTCTGATCACCGTAACCCAGCCTCAGCGACCTCCGGTTGCTTCGTTTACAGCTACTCCATCAAGCGGAGATGCTCCACTGGATGTGGAATTTGACGGGACCGCTTCTTCTGACCCGGATGGTGATCCTTTATCTTTTGCATGGAACTTCGGAGATGAAAAGACCGGAACCGGTTCTACCGTTTCACATGTTTATTCAACACCGGGTAATTATACTGCGACTTTGACTGTTGATGACGGCAATGGCAATTCGGACAGTAAATCTGTTCTGATCACCGTAACCCAGCCACAGCGACCTCCGGTTGCTTCGTTTACAGCTACTCCATCAAGCGGAGATGCTCCACTGAATGTGGAATTTGACAGGACCGCTTCTTCTGATCCGGATAGCGATCCTTTGTCTTTTGCATGGGACTTCGGGGATGGAAATACCGGAACCGGTTCTACTGTATTACATGTTTATTCAACCCCTGGCACTTATACTGTGATTTTGACAGTTGAGGATGATAATGGTAATTCGGACAGTAAATCTGTTCTGATCACCGTAACCCAGCCACAACGACCTCCGGTTGCTTCGTTTACAGCTAATCCAACAAGCGGAGATGCTCCACTGAATGTGGAATTTGACGGGACCGCTTCTTCTGATCCGGATAGCGATCCTCTATCTTTTGCATGGGACTTCGGAGATGGAAAGACCGGAACCGGTTCTATCGCATCCCATGTTTATACAACGCCAGGCACTTACACTGCAGTATTGGTAGTTAATGATGGCTACGGTAACTCGGACAGTAAATCTGTTCTTATCACCGTAACCCAGCCACAACGACCTCCGGTTGTTTCGTTTACAGCTAATCCAACAAGCGGAGATGCTCCACTGAATGTGGAATTTGACGGAGCCGCTTCTTCTGATCCGGACAGCGATCCTTTATCTTTTACATGGAATTTCGGAGATGGAAAGACCGGAACCGGTTCTATCGCATCCCATGTTTATTCAACCCCTGGCACTTGCACTGTAACTTTGAGAGTTGATGACGGTAATGGCAATTCGGACAGCGAATCAATAATAATCACAGTTACCCAACCACAGCGACCTCCGTACGCTTCGTTTACAGCTACTCCAACAAGCGGTGATGCTCCGCTGAATATTGAATTTGACGGAACCGCTTCTTCTGATCCGGATAGCGACCCTCTATCTTTTACATGGAACTTCGGGGATGAAAAAACCGGAACCGGTTCTACCGTATCACATGTTTATTCAACCCCTGGCACTTATACTGTGACTTTGACAGTTGAGGATGGTAATGGTAATTCGGACAGTAAATCTGTTCTGATCACCGTAACCCAGCCACAAAGACCTCCGGTTGCTTCGTTTACAGCTAATCCAACAGGCGGAGATGCTCCACTGAATGTGGAATTTGACGGGACCGCTTCTTCTGATCCTGATGGTGATCCTCTTTCTTTTGCATGGAACTTCGGAGATGAAAAGACCGGAACCGGTTCTACCGTATCACATGTTTATTCAACCCCTGGCACTTATACTGTGACTTTGACAGTTGAGGATGGTAATGGTAATTCGGACAGTAAATCAATAATAATCACAGTTACCCAGCCACAACGACCTCCCGTCGCTGCATTTTCCGCAAATCCATCAAGCGGAGATGCTCCGCTGAATGTGGAATTTGACGGGACCGCTTCTTCTGACCCGGATAGCGATTCTTTAACATATGCATGGAACTTCGGTGATGAGCAAACAGGGGCCGGTTCTAATCTTTCACATGTTTTTGCAGCACCTGGCTCCTATACAACGACTCTGATAATCAATGATGGTCATGGTAACACAGATAGCAAATCGGTTGTGATTACCGTAACTCAACCTCAAAGAGCTCCGGTCGCTGCATTTTCAGCAAATCCAACGATAGGCATAGCTCCATTAATTGTAACTTTTGATGGTTTATCATCATATGATGCAGATAATGATAAACTCACTTTTTCATGGAACTTCGGTGATGGTATACACGATACAGGATCAATTGTTTCGCATGTATACATGAATTCTGGTTTGTACAATGCGATTCTGACCGTTACTGACGAGTACGGTAATGCTGATAGTCACTCGATTGAAATTATTGTCGATTATAAGACATCCATTCACACCGTTCATTCAACTGTTCCTACTTTTAACCAGCCAAATTCCATAACCGAATCCCATAACAATTTAGACAGAAAAGCTGTACACTCAGGTATA
>DATAMG010000011.1:0-37424 GCA_036260705.1 Chitinispirillaceae bacterium
TTTTTTTGTGGTTGCTGCAAATATTTTTTATATCCGCTAAAATCATGATTATTTATTAAAGTTGTACTTTGGTATTTATTTATTTTACGGTTTTTACATTTTGGGAGAAGTCAGGCTTAATGAGACTCAGCATTGTTATTCCGGTTTTTAATGAAGAGAAGACCATAGAAGCTACTATCGCCAAAGTTTTGAAGGCTCCTGTGCCCCTTGAGATCTCTTCAAAGGAGATTGTGGTAGTTAATGATGGTTCAAAAGACGGCTCAGCTGAAATATTAAACCGGCTGCAAAATGATAGTATTCGTATTTTTCATCTCGAAAAAATGTAAAAACCGTAAAATAAATAAATACCAAAGTACAACTTTAATAAATAATCATGATTTTAGCGGATATAAAAAATATTTGCAGCAACCACAAAAAAACCAGTTTTGGCTTTTCCATGTGGTATTAATGTATATTTTCACGCCATAATAAAAAAAGCAGATTTTGATGGAAACAATAATACTTTTAGTGATTTCGAATGTATTTATGACCTTTGCCTGGTACGGTCATTTAAAATTTAAAAATACACCTCTTTGGATAGTAATATTGATAAGTTGGCTGATCGCTTTTGTTGAGTACTGTTTTCAGGTACCGGCAAACCGGATCGGACATCAGCAGTTCAGTGCAGCACAACTCAAACTTATTCAAGAAGTTATAACTCTGGTAGTTTTTTCTCTTTTTTCCATCTTTTATTTGCACGAACAATTTCGCTGGAATTACGCCATAGGGTTTTGCCTGATAATTGTAGCTGTATTTTTTTTCTTCAAAACATAGTTTTTCCGGATTTATTTAGATTTTTAATTTGATAGGTAAGCTCGGAAAAGCACTCTGGTAGAGTGTACACAAATGGAAAAATCTTTAATCATTAACAATACAGAGGAATACCAATACTGGGCAGAACCTGTAATTAAATTTACTAATCTGTTATTAATTTTTTTCAGTATAGCAGCTCTGACCAGTATCCTTCTTCAGCATGGATTTTATTTATCAGAATCGGTTTCAGCGGTTCTAAACCGGATTGATCTTATTATAGTCCAGTTTTATCTCTGGCAGTTTGTTTTTAAGCTTCTGTCCTCCCGTTCCAAAATTTCTTTCATAAAAAGGCACTGGTTTGAAGCCGCATTGGCAGTTCTTATAATATCTGAAATAGCCATGATTATCCGCCTGGTAGGGATAAATGTTATCAGCAAGTATTTTTTTGACATAAATATCACCGCCGTAACAGAAATATATGTAGGTTTTACCCAGGCTCTCATGGTATTGTCAATCATAACCGAGGGAATCCGGTACAACACTAAGTTAGCCTCCCTCAAATTTCATCCCTCGCAAACCCTGATGCTGAGTTTTGTTGTGGTAATATTTGCAGGTGCAGCACTGTTTATGTTACCTAAAGTGACGACAGGCAAAACCCCCATCAGTTTTATTGATGCACTGTTTACAGCAACCAGTGCAACCTGCGTAACCGGGCTCACCGTAGTGAACACAGTGGATTTTTCATTAACAGGAAAGCTGATAATTCTGTGTTTGATCCAGATAGGCGGACTTGGTATCATGACTCTTTCCAGTTTTCTGGCGCTTTTCTTTGGCCAGGGCGTGGGAATCAGAGAAAGAGTTGTACTGCATCAAATGATGAATATTGACAAAATTGGAATGATTTCCACAGCCTTGCGCAATGCAGTTATCATGACATTAAGTATAGAAGCAGCTGGAGCAATAATGCTGATGTTTTTCTGGGCAGATAATGGATGGACAACCGGTCAACTGATTTTCAATTCGATTTTTCATTCCATATCAGCCTTCTGCAATGCAGGCTTTTCCACCTTCCCGGATAGTCTGAGCTCCTATCATAATGATGCAGGGGTTCTTTTGACGATTTCTACTCTGGTAATTCTGGGGGGATTGGGTTTTATAGTTATACTGGATTTGATAGGTGGAAAAGTCCGCGTTAAAAGGATGCAATTTCGCTCACGACTTTCGATTCAAACCAGAATCGTCTTAATAATAACCGGGTTACTTATAGTGTTGGGGTTCGTACTCTTGTATGCACTCAATAGTAGTGAGGCTGGATGGCAAAGAGTACTAACAGCATTTTTCAATTCAATAACCGCTCGAACAGCCGGATTCAACACAGTGGATTTTGCGACACTCAATAGTTCATCTATTCTGATTATGATGGTTCTTATGTTTATAGGTGCATCTCCGGGATCAACCGGAGGAGGTATCAAAACCACAACTGTAGGAATATTATGGGCCAGTATCGGAGCAATTATAACCGGCAAAAACCGTATAGTAATCTTTAAGCGGCGGATACCATTTCTGGTCCTTAACCGGGCTCT
Source organism: Chitinispirillaceae bacterium (assembly GCA_036260705.1). Taxonomy (GTDB): domain Bacteria; phylum Fibrobacterota; class Chitinivibrionia; order Chitinivibrionales; family Chitinispirillaceae; genus JAAYPC01. Next base: position 2,376 of record DATAMG010000011.1, read on the forward strand.
GGTAGTTTTTGCATTCTCGGTAATGGTCATTGTGTGTGCAGCTTTCCTTTTAAGTATTACAGAACAGGCATCGATAGTAGATATCTTTTTTGAAACTGTATCAGCTTTTGGCACAGTAGGTCTGTCCAGAGGTCTTACTCCGCTGTTAACCACAAATGGAAAGTTAATAATTATATTATTGATGTTTATCGGGAGATTGGGAGCTTTAACTCTGGCCTTTGCCATTACAGCACCTACCGAACTTCCTCCTGTTAAAGTCGAATATCCTTCTGAAACCGTTATGATTGGTTAGAACAGGATTCATTTATGGATAAATACGTTGTCATCGGACTGGGAGTTTTTGGCCGTGCTCTGGCAGAAAATCTTATACAGAAAGGTACAGAGGTAATCGTCATCGATAAGGAAATGGACCTTATCGAAGAAATGCGGGACCTAGTGACTTATGCAGTCTGCATGGACAGTACTGACGAGAAAGCACTTGATTCACTGGGATTGAAGGATGTCGATGTTGGAATTGTGTGTATTGGTGAAGATTTCGAAGCCAACCTGCTGACTTCGGTACTGCTCAAACAAAAAGGGGTCAAAAAGGTCATCTCAAGAGCATCAGGACCTCTTCACATAAAGATTCTCAAAGCCGTAGGTATACACCAGATAATAACTCCAGGAGTGGAGGCAGCAGAGAAACTGGCCTACGGATTAGTTCATAAGAGTTTACTGGACATAAGTTATATTTCGGAAACCACTGCGGCTGCAAAAATCAGCGTACCTCCCAGTTTTGCCGGTAAAACACTGGGTAAACTAAACCTTCGAGCAAGATTTAGTATAAATGTAGTAGCGATTCACCGTATGGTGGAAACTATGGAAAAAGAGGGCCCGGTTATTCATGAGAAAGTTATAAGCAATATCCCGGGTGCTGACACCGTAATAGATGCCAGTGATATCCTGGTGGTCATTGGAGAAACTCAGGATCTCGACAGGGTTATGAAAAGTCTTTAACAACATCAGCAGAAATTAATGGCCCGGATGCGGCAATAAACCCGCGAGAAAAACGAATTCTGATTCTGGAGGACAAGAGTACATGGAAAAACGAATGATTATCCCTGATGAAAACTCGCTGGAGCTGTATCTTAAAGATATCAGCAAAAATGTAGCACTTTCTGCTGAAGAAGAAGCCAAACTGGCCATCAGAATCAAACAAGGCGACAAAAAAGCCCTGGAAAAACTGATTAAAGCAAATCTTCGCTTCGTGGTCAGTGTAGCCAGAAATTATCAAAACCAGGGATTACCTCTTGGAGAATTGATAAGCGAAGGAAATCTGGGATTGATTCAGGCAGCTAAACGTTTCGATGAAAAACGTAACTTCAAATTCATTTCTTATGCTGTCTGGTGGATCAGACAAGCTATACTGCGCGCACTTGCAGATCGATCCAGAATCACCAGAGTACCCCTCAACCGTATTGGAATAATTCATAAAGTCGGTCGTACTCAAAGCAAACTCGAGCAGAAATTCCGCAGAGTTCCTACTATGGAAGAAATCGCTCAGGAATTGGGTCTGCAGGAAAGTGAAGTTCTGGAAATCCAGAAAATCGGTAACCGCTATCTTTCACTGGATACTCCTGTACAGGCTGATGACAGCTCAGAGCTGATTGATCTTTTGCATGATGAGAACCAGGAAATGCCTGACAGTAATCTAATCGAGATGTCAATGCAGGACGGAGTAAACAGAATTCTTGACACCCTTAATGAAAGAGAGAAAAGGGTTCTTAAATTGTATTTTGGCGTAGGTGAAGACACTCCACATACACTGGATGAAATCGGTAAAAGACTTCATCTCACTCGTGAACGAGTCCGCCAGATCAAAGAAAAAGCCATTCACCGGCTTAAAAACTCCTATCGTAGCAGATGTCTTAAAGTTTTCACCGACTTTAACAGCTAAGATTAATAATCCTTTTGAACCTGCTTAATTTAAAAACGCAATAGATTGATATTCCAAAATATCGATCTATTGCCCATAAAGTATTCTGTCAGGACCTGCACCTTATAACTGCATATAATTTCCTGAATTGCCTACTCTTTGCTGCAGTTTTTCTTCCTCAATACCACTCAATTTTAAACAATACATGAAATTGGAGTAAAAATAAACCTGATTTTCTGAAAAACATTCCTTAACTCCTCACTCATATATATATTATTTGAATACATTTTTTTTATTCACCTTTTTTTGATAATCACCATGAATCCACTCTCCAAATTAAAAAAAATTAAAAAAAGAAGAGCTCTGGTTATTTCCGGCAGTGGAGTTCAAAACGGTATTCAATGCCTTTATATAAACTTTAATGGAAACTTTGACCTATTAGCAAATACCATTTCCCCCTACCCCCAGAAAGTCGCTGATTTTCTGGAACTTTACACCAAGCAGGAAGAATCTTTTAAACTTGCGGATCTTGCCTGGCTGGATTATAAAATTTCTACACTCCTGGCAGAATCTGCCAAAACCGCATTAATGCAAACTCCTACAGCTTTGCGTTCACCACATTACATTATACTCAATAAACCGGCTATCTGGAGAGGTTTAACCGGAGAAAACCAACAGCAGTCTCACTGGGATCTTTCACTTGGCGATGCTCAGTACATTGCCAGTATATTTAATGTTCCAGTATTGACCGACTTTGCCCGTCACAACATTCTGGCTGGTGGCACAGGTATTCTCCCCACTAACCCCGGAAACCAGATAATCGCCTCGCGCACCACAGGAATTTCTGTGTTTCTTAATATTGGAGCAATCTGCAGAATGACCATTGTGGATGTAACTACATCCTCACTGCTTGTAGATTCGGATTGCGGCCCCGGAAGCTGCCTGCAAAATAAATTTGTGAAAGAGCACCTGAATATTAAAGATGGGTTTGACCGGGATGGCAGCATCGCTGCCGAAGGCAAGGTTGAAGGAAATTGCCTCAATAAACTATCCTCTACAGAGTGGTTTCTAAAACCAGCACCAAAGAATGCGCTTGCAAACGAATTCGATAGCCTTCTGTCTGATCCTGCATTAAAACTTCTCTCAACTGCAGATCAGGCAGCGACAATTACCGCTTTGTCTGCACGAGCAGCTTATGATTTTTACCGACGGGAATATAAATTGAAAGTTTCACCTCAGGCACTGTATATCTCCGGAGGTGCGGTGAATAATCTCACACTAATGGAATATCTTAAAACCTACTTCTCACCAATTCCAGTGCATAATATAGAAACTTTGGGTATACCTTCAGATATGAAAATACCATTAGCTCTGGGGATTACAGCAGATGCATATATCAGCGGGTTATCAATTCCCTGGGAAAGTGGAAATACTCCAAAAATTGACCCGCTGGCCAGATGGGTTTTGCCATAACAATCTAAATTAACCAACAGGCTGAACCGGACCATTTATTTTCTAATTTGCATGGGAGCTCATCTTTATCAATAAACTCCTATTTTCAGATAAGCTAATCGATGGAGACCGTTTCTTTCATTCGCATCAGCCCACGTGTGCTTCCTTTAACAAAATCAAGCAACACTTTTATGTCCTGATCTCCGGGAAATGTCTGAGACATTTTTTCTATGGCAGCGTTTAATGTCAGATTCTCCCTGAAAAGAATCTTAAACGCACGTTTAATATTCAGTCGACGTTCAACGGAAAAGCCATGACGTTCCAGACCAATCTTATTGATACCTATAATCCTGGTCTGATCCTCTCCACTGCAGATTGCATAAGGCACTACATCCATAAACGGACGGGATACTGCACCTACAAAAGCATAATCACCAATTCGAGTAAACTGATGAATAGGAACAATTCCTCCTATTGTCACAAAATTTCCAACCTCCACATGACCAGCCATGGCCAACGCATTGGAGATAGTAACATCGTTTCCTAAAACACAATCATGAGCGATATGACAATAAGCCATAATCCAGCTGTTGTCACCAATTCTGGTTTCACCACGATCTTTTGTGCCACGGTTAATGGTTACAAATTCACGAATAAAACCGTTTTTGCCAATAAATGTGTACGTTTTTTCATCGGCAAATTTTTTATCCTGAGGAATAAGCCCAATTGCAGCACCTTTAAATATCCTGGTGTTATCACCAATTCTGGTTCCTTCACCAATCATAACGTGGGGACCTACAGTACAACCATCCCCTATCTGAACATCACTCTCGATAACTGTATAGGGACCGATAGCCACATCGGTTCCCAAAACAACCCCAGGCTCAAGAATAGCCGTAGGATGAATATTAGTAGCCATATATTTCCTTTTTACTTAACTTCCAAGCATTGCCAGCATGTCAGCTTCACAAACGAGTTTGTCACCCACAAATGCTTTTCCCTGAAATTTACCTGTACCGCGACGGAAAGCGATCATCTTTACCTCCAGTCGCAAAGTATCACCAGGTCGTACAAAACCCCGGAATCGGGCATTATCAATACCCAGAAACAACACCTTCTTCTCAGCAGTGCCGCTTCCGAACAACCCCATTATTGTAGCCGCCTGGGCCAGTGCCTCAATTTGCAAAACTCCCGGCATTATCGGATTCCCAGGGAAATGCCCTTCAAAGAAATTATCATTGAACGAAACATTTTTCTGAGCAATTATTTTTTCCCTGGGTACAATTTCCAGTACTCTGTCTACAAAAAGGAATGGGTAACGATGTGGAATGGTATTGAGAATATCATCATAAGTCATTTCAATACTGGTGCTTTTTTTCTGCTCTTTTTTATTCATGGCTTCACGTATGTCTTTTGCCACAGCGATATTGGCAGCATGTCCGGTTCTTGCACCGATTATATGCGCCTTAATCGGTTTACCCAGAAGATAAAGGTCACCAATAAGATCCAGTGCTTTATGTCGGCAGGGCTCATTCCAGAATCTCAACTCTGTAGTGTTAAGAAATCCATTTTCACCCGGTTCAACCGGCCCCTGCCATGAAAAAAGTCTTCTGATGTAATCAACATGATCTTTAGTTAATTCCACATCCTGCACCACAAGAGCACTATCTAAGGAACCGCCCTTGATAAGACCCTGCTCTCTGAGTTTTTCAATCTCAGAGAGGAAACAGAAAGTGCGGGCCGGAGCAAAATCCTTTTCGTAATCATCAAGAGAAAACAAAGTGGTATATTGAGCGCCAAGCCTGGGATAATTATAGTCAATCTCCAGAGTAAGACGGAAATGATCCAGCGGAAAAACCGCCAGAGCAACATCACCTTTGACAAACATTGCCGGTTCATCGATAGTTATATATTCACGTTCAGCCTGTTGCTCAACGATTCCTGCCTCTTTGACCAACTCAACATAGGGTCTGGAGGACCCATCCAGCAGAGGAATCTCCTGAGCATCCACCTCTACCCGACAGTTGTCAATCCTCATTCCGGCAAAACAGGACATAACATGCTCAACTGAATAAACCCTTACACTATCCTTTCCTATTGCAGTTCCTCTGGCCAGATCAACTACATTGTCTATGTCCGCAATAATTTCCGGTTTATTTTCCAGATCAACTCTTACAAAACGAATTCCGTAGTTTTCTGGAGCTGGGTTAAAGGTTACTTTTGCAACTGCTCCAGTATGTAGTCCAACGCCGCTTATAGATACACTTTTGCCAATAGTCTGCTGGAAGGCCATAGTGTTAAGAAATCCTTTCTGAGCAATATCTATGAATTTGTAACAACCAAACTTTTTAAATTCTCAATCTCTTTTTTAAGCTGCTTAACTTCTTTAAGCAATGCCGGTAACGATGCCTGTGCAGCTTCTATTCGTCGCATAGTCATCAGATCTCGGGCAGGATAACCGGTTATTTTTTCCCCGGGTTCAGTTCCCTTGGAAACACCTGCCTTGGCACCAATAAATGTACCATCACCGATTTCTATGTGCCCAACCGTACCAACCTGACCGGCAATGATCACCTGCTTACCAATCTTTGTGCTTCCGGAAATACCTACCTGAGCTGCCATGGCAGTATTCTCACCCACAGTGACATTATGTGCAATATGAATCAGATTATCCAGTTTCACACCTTTTCCAATAACAGTCGGTTCGAAATTACCTCTGTCTATAGTGGTATTGGCACCAATATCTGCATCGTCTTCAATAATCACATTTCCAAAACATGGAATTCTTACGAAAACCGGGCCCTGATTGGCATTACCAAAACCATCACTACCGATGACCGCTCCTGATTGAATGATAACCCTGTTACCGATTTTAGTGTTCCATCTGATTACAACGCCGGAATCAATACGGCAGTCAGAACCTATTACTGTATTTTTCTCGATAATACATCCGGCTGCGATCCGGCAGTCAGCACCAATAATAACCCCGGGCCCGATAACTGAAGCCGGTCCAACAGTTGTGGAAGGATCGATTTTAGCGGTTGAATCGATAAAACAATCCGGCGATACTCTATCTGTAAAAATAGGCGAAACATCTTCAAAGAGTTGAGCCGCTTTGGCATAAGCCAGATATGGATCGTTTACTTCAAGGCAGATTTTCCCCGGAATACACTTACCCTTTTTTACAATTACAAATCCGGATCTGCATTTCTCAACCTCAGAAAGATATTTATCATTCGAAAGAAATACCAATTCTGATTCAGCGGCACTCTGAGGGCTGTTTATCCCGCTGATAACACAATCGGCAGCTCCTTGCGGAACTACCGAATCAATAGCCTGAGCCACAACCGATAACTTAAACACGATTATTTTTCCTTATTAAGGAGTTCGATTACCCGTTTATTTAAATCATAAGCTGGTTTGGCGTGTACTATTCCACCAGCCCGAGCATCAAATATAAAATCATAATTCTCATCTGCTGCAATTTTATCTATGATTTTTTGAATTTTTTCCAGAATTGGTTTTGTCAGCTCCTCATTTTTGGTCAGAGCTTCGCCTTTTTGCCCGAATTTCTTCTGAAGAAATTCCTGATAAGCCACCATTTTGGTATTCAAAGAATCTTCCAGTTCTTTTTTACGCTCTGCACTCAGAAGAAGACTTTGTTTATCTAACTGATCTTTTAGATCCTTCAACTCTTTTTGTTTCTTTGAAGCATCCTGTTCCCACTTGGCAACTTCTTTGTTGAATTTTTCCTGGGCAAGCTTTGTACCTTCATACTCTGTAAAAATCTGTTCAGAATTGATATATCCAATCTTCATCTCCGCAAACAAAGCAGGTGCGGTTATACAAAGAGCCAAAACACCAAACATAAAACATCTGCGCATGTAATCCTCCTTTTTTTCTTAAGCTTTTCACCCAACAGCCGCGCAACCTAACCCATTGTTGAAAATCTTAAAAACCTCTATTCATTAAAATGTCTACTTTCCATCCATGTGGTTTCTTATTGAAAGGATCCTTATTCTTCTCTATATCATCCAGACCATATCCAAAATCAAAACCCATAACCCCCAGCATCGGAACATTAATCCGAATGCCAAAACCGACCGTTTTGTATAGATCTCCAAAATTGATCTTTGATAAACCGCTCCAGGTATTTCCAGCATCAGCAAAAACTCCCAGATAAAGTTGCTGATCCAGCAGTGGATAACGTAACTCCAGTGATGAGCAAAACATGGCCAATCCATTTGGAGCATCATTGTACCATCCACCAAACTCATAATCAGGATACCCGCGCAAGATCCCGTCACCAGTCAGAACACCACCAAGATTAAACAACTTTGCCTTTCCGATTTTTAAATCCTGTCCTAAACCAGTAATCAGACCGAAATTAGTACGACTTCCCAGTACCAACTTTCCAAATAAAGGAAAGTAATGTTCATAGCTCAACGTTCCCTTAAAAAAGCGGAAGAAATCATCACCAGGTCCCCATGCTATCTGAGGCTCTATTGAGAACCGGTCTCCCCTTGTGGGAAAAATTGGCAAATCAAGATCGTACCTGCTGATATTCAGGGAAAGCATGTTAAGAAAACCCTCTTGCGGTACCTCAAGATTGTACCGAGGGAAATTTTGTGATTCAATGCTGCTTCTTTCCAGACTGAATTGATAAGAACCCTGAACTTTAAAATTATCATCAGGCCACTTTAATTTGGAGAGTCCGCCAGTAAGCTCGAAGCCGATACTTTTATTTGTTTCTCCATCAGTATATTCGTATCTGGTATAAAAAACCTGCCCTGCCAGAAGTATTGGCCTGTCAAAAGCCCATGGTTCAGTAAAACCCAATCTGAAGTTTTGTTGCCGTTTTCCATATTCGACATTGATTTCCAGCTTCTGCCCCTTACCCATGAAATTGGGAATTGAGGTGGAGAAAGTACCCACAAAACTCTCACTGCTGTAGGCTGCCCCAACCTGAAGCTGACCGATATTATCCTTTTCAGTAATATCGAAAATAAGATTTATGGTGCCATCTTCGTTTGGAACAAGATCAGGTTTTACATCATTGAAATAATTAAGCGCCATTATCTTTTGTCTACTACGCAGCATCAATGACTGCCTGTACTTTTTACCTGGATAAAGATCAATCTCCCGACGAATAACTTTCTCCATAGTCTTGCTATTACCTTTTATATCTATCTTGCGGACAATAGCCGGCCTTCCTTCACTGATATCAAAGGTAATATCGATTGTGTCTCCACGATAATGGCGTTTTTCATCTACTCTGACCCACAGATACCCCTCTTCACGAAATGTGTTCTCAACCAGATACTTTGTCATTTCGAAACGGTTTTTCTGAAAAGGCTTTCCTCTTTTCATTGAGACTTTTGTCTCAAGCGAATCAGTTGGAATGATACGGTTACCTTTAAAGAAAAAATCACCGGTATAATATTTCTTTCCTTCATCCACAACGATTTCGATATTAATGTCTTTTTTTGAATCTCCATACCAGACACTGTCCTTTACAATAGACGCATCCAGAAAACCTAAATCATTATAAAAATAGACTAAAGTGTCCAGATGCTCACGGTAAAGCTCTTTATTGAACTCACCACCCCGGAACAAGCGGTGCTCCTTCGTTTTAAATTTACGGGCGAGTTTTGATGATTTAACTTCATTATTACCTTTGAAAACGATGCTCTCAATCCTGACTCTGGGACCTTCTTTTATATTCAGTTTAACAAAAGCATTCCCGGGTATTTTAGATTTCACCAGTTCAGTCTTGATCTCAGCAAGATTGTAACCCTTTTCAATGTATAAATCCTTTACCCTGTTTTTCAAATCATACAGAATATCATCAGTTACAATCTGTCCCTTTTTAAGCAGCGTAACCTTCTCTTCAAAATCTTTGGTCTTTATTTTGCGATTGCCATCATACTCAACATTCTCACATATCGGGTACTCCTCCAACTGTAATTTCAGTTTCACAGAGGAGTCGTTTTCAGAGATCACATAAAAGTCCACTGAACGAAACAGATCCAACTCGTAGACCTTGCGAATCGATTCCTGAATATCATTTGTATTAAGCGGCTTGCCAACCCTTACTTCAAGGGCGTTTCGAACAACAGAAGGGGAATGGGTAGTTAAACCCTCGATAGCAAGAGAATCAAGTATTTTAATCTTGCTCACCTGCTCCTGGGTATCAGGACTATACTCTTCTGCAGGAGCTGCAGGACCAAATTCCCTGTCTGCCGAATCAGGTTGCTGAGCCCAGGAAACGCTGCAAAAAAAAGTAAGTGATACAAAAAGTGCCCAATACCTTAATGTCATAAAAAACCTCTAATGCAAGTTAAATTTTGTCGTGGAAAAAGTAGCGGACGATTTTAATGCCCTCATTTGCATAGCGAGACAATTGAGATTATCAAACTCTCGAATTGATAGCTTAAAGTTTATAAAAATAATTCGAATCAATTCGGGATTCAATGCTGACATTCTAATAAACCGCTTTTGCCATCCTCCAACCATTAAACTTCCCAAATAACGGTGAAAATACTGCTATGTTCATACCGTATACAAAATTATGCTGCCTTTTTCTGAGATTCAGCTAGCTCAAGCACCGCACAATAATCCAGGCAGAATTCTACCATACAGAAGCATATTTTCGCTCGGGCAACTCATTTATTGGTACACTGGTTAAATTTTGTCTGATTGAAGACTTCAGAATTTTTACGATCTATAAACCATGGGGTTGAAAACAATTTACAAGAGAAGTGATACTCTGTATCAGAAAGTCCTCTGTTTTTTTTTCTTCAGATACTTTAAATCCTGATACAGAGTATAATAAGACACTGTGAAGAGATTTTTATTCAGCTTTGGAAAAGACTATCTGCCCATCAGCTAAATCCAGCCTTACTGTATCCCCATCATGGAAACGATCGTTTAGAAATTCCTCTGCCAGACGATCTTCCACAAGCCTCTGAATAGCCCTTCTAAGCGGACGTGCACCCAGAATAGGATCAAAACCCTGGTCGACTATACTATTTTTAACCTCTTGAGAAATAATGAGATGAATATTTCTATCCACAAGCCGGCTCTGTACATCATCAAGCTGAATTTCCACAATCTGAGAAATTTCACTTTTGGACAAGGGATAAAACACTATGGTCTCGTCAACACGGTTGAGAAATTCAGGATTGAATATTCTTTTCAACTCATCAAGCACCTTGGATTTCATTGCCTCATAATCAGTTGACATCGTTGTCTTTCCGAAACCAACCGTTCCGCTTTTTTTCACATCACGGGTTCCGGCATTTGAAGTCATGATTATAATTGTGTTACGGAAGTTTACATGCCGCCCATATGAATCAGTCAATAATCCGTCATCCAGAATCTGAAGAAGAATATTGAAGACATCAGGATGAGCTTTCTCAATTTCATCTAGTAATATAACCGAATAAGGTTTTTTACGGATTTTTTCGGTAAGCTGTCCACCTTCTTCATATCCCACATATCCCGGAGGAGCACCAACCAGACGCGAAACCGCAAACTTCTCCATATATTCAGACATATCAATTCGCACCAAAGCATCCTCAGTATCAAAAAGAGATTCAGCTAAAGTCTTGGCAAGCTCAGTCTTACCAACTCCTGTAGGCCCCAGAAAGATAAAAGAAGCAATTGGACGTTTGATATTGTGCAATCCTGCTCTGGATCTGCGAATGCTTCTGGCAATAGCTTCAAGTGCAGGGTCCTGTCCGATAACCCGTTTTCTTAACTCATCTTCAAGATGCAAAATCTTTTTGGATTCCTCTTCGGCAAGTCTGGCCAGAGGAATTCCAGTCATAGTGGAAACAACCTCGGCGATTGTCGATTCATCAACCAGCAATCGCTCCTCAGCCTTTGATTTTCTCCAAAGTGCCTTTTTCTCCAGAAGAGTACCTTTGAGCTTTTCCTGCTTGTCACGAAGCTTTGCAGCACGCTCAAACTCCTGCTGCTCTACAGCCTTCTCCTTTTCCTTAACCACATCCCCTATCTCTTTTTCCATATCGCGGATTTCCGAAGGAATCTCCATACTGGAAAGACGCTTACGAGCACCAGCTTCGTCAATAACATCGATTGCTTTGTCCGGTAGGAAACGGTCTGAGATATAACGTTCGGATAATTTGACTGCGGAATCGATGGCTTTTTCTGTATAGGTAACCTTGTGATGATCTTCATAGCGATGACGCAAACCAGAGAGAATCTGAATTGTCTCAGTAACATTGGGCGGATCTACCATAATGGTTTGAAAACGACGGGCCAGCGCACCATCTTTTTCAATGTATTTGCGATATTCATCTAAGGTGGTGGCTCCGATACACTGAATCTCTCCTCTGGAGAGCGCAGGTTTAAAAATATTGGATGCATCCAGACTGCCCTCAGATCCACCAGCACCCACAATTGTATGAAGTTCATCAATAAAAATGATGATATTCTCATTTTTTTGCAGCTCAACCATAAGCGCTTTAAGCCGCTCTTCGAATTGCCCTCTATATTTGGTACCGGCAACCATCGAAGCCATATCCAGATTGATAACTCTTTTATTTTCCAGCACCTGAGGTATGCTCTTTTCATAAATTTTCTGAGCAAGTCCCTCCACTATCGCGGTTTTACCAATTCCAGGCTCCCCAATAAGCACAGGATTGTTCTTTTTTCGACGACTGAGAATCTGAACAACCCGTTCAATCTCCTTTTCACGGCCAATGACCGGATCAAGCTTTGATTCTCTGGCCATAGCTGTAAGATCTCTTCCAAAATGATCCAGAAAAGGTGTCTTACTTTTCTCTTTTGCCGCTCCAACAGTCTCACCCCCCCGAAGCACACGGTTTATTTCCTCCTTAACCCGCTCATATTCTAAACCGGCAGCAGCCAGAGCATTAGCAGCAGCAGATTCGGTGTCTTTCATCAGAGCAAGCAAGAGATGTTCAGTTCCAATGTACTTGTGAGACATCGAACGAGCCTCATTAGCAGCTATCTCAAGCACCTTTTTTGCCCTGGGGGTAAATGGAAGCATCTGCCCGATAGTCATCATCCCACCAGTAGAAGTAATGGTTTTTTCTATACTGGCAGTTAATTCATCTAGATCAACCCCCATGCTGCGCATAACCGCAACAGCTACTCCGTCACCCTCTTTTACCAGTCCCAACAACAGATGCTCTGTTCCTACATAATCATTTCCCAGACGAACTGATTCCTCCCGGGCAATCTGCATCACTTTTTTTACTCGATCTGTAAACATCCCGTTCATCATCTATTTTTCCTTCTTGTTTGCACATTCAGCTAAGCGAATATTTTATTGTTCTGAACGTGGGGAACTTTTCTTTCTTTTTCTCTTTGTTAGCAATTCTCTGACCAAGTCTGCTCTGGCAACAGAAATTTCGGTATCATTAAGATCTTTTTTCCGGAAAATCTGAAGATGTGCAGGCATGGACAACAAGGTAATACGATTGAGCTCTTCAATTGTGATCACATCAAAAAGTCCGGTATTAATTCCCAGTCTCAGAGCAGAAGTCAAATTCAGACATTCAGCTACACTCAAGGTTCTGGCATGTAAAAGAATTCCATATGCCCGATAGACTTTATCGGTTAGCTCAAGAGCGGCTTCATTGAGCAATTTACTTCTGGCCTCCCGTTCATGCTTTATCACCTCGCAAATAATTTTCTGAGTAGCACTTAGAAACTCATCTTCATGCGCACCCATGGTCGCCTGATTGGATAGCTGAAAAAAATTACCCACCACCTCAGAGTGCTCTCCAAAAAAACCTCTTGTAGAGATACCCATCTGACTGGCTCCCTGCAAAACCGCATCAATAGCCTTTGTAAGCACCAGTCCAGGTAAATGCATTAAAAAAGAGATCCTCAGCCCGGTACCTGAATTAGTAGGACAACAGGTTAAAAAACCCCGCCGCAAATCAAATGCAAATCTTAGTTTACATCCCAGTACGTCATCTATCTTATTGAGGGTATCCCAAAGCTGCTCAGGTTGATAACCTGAATCAATTCCCTGAATCCGTAAATGATCCTCCTCATTTATCATGATATTAACACGACGGGTGGGATCGCAGGCAACACCCCTCTGCCCCTCAAAATTCATCAGATCAGGACTGACAACCCGCTCTTCCACAAAAAACTGCTGTTGAAGCTTCTCCAGACTGTTAAAATCTAAAATCTCAAAATCAGGCAGTTTCGCTTCATTCTGCAAAACATCAGTTACTTCGCTATATACTAGCTTACGCTCCGCTGCAGATGCATGATATGGAAATGGCCGGTGCACCAAATTACGCGCCAAACGAATCCGGCTCGATATAACCACATCCGAATCAGGACCGCTGTTATTAAACCATGCAGGCAACAGGTCTATCTCCAGAAAACTTTTGGCCATCTCCATCACTCCAAACCATTCTTCTTTAAACTGTGAATAGTATCCCTGATCATTGCAGCCTGCTCAAATTCCTCATTTTTAATGGCAATAGCAAGCTCGTGACGCAAACGCTTGATTTCACCATTGATACTTGCTCCACCAGCTGTCAACCCGGAATACTTTTTTCCTTTATGTACTGAAGAACCATGAACCTGAACCAGCAGTTCATCAATTTCCTTTTCAAATGAATTGTAACAATCTGAACAACCAAGCCACCCCTTATTTCGAAATTCAGAAAAATTCAAACCGCATCTGGAACAAACCTTCTCCGGAGCTTTCTCTGCTGAATTCTCCTCCGAAATCAATTCATCCTGTATAGAAATATTTATGCCTTTTTTGCGGGCACATTCATCACAAAGATGAAAAACATGTGTTTCATTCTGTAATATCTGTGTCAGATGTATATTCGCAGGATTTAATCCACATTCATCACACATATTCATTTTTTATGGTCCTTATAAAACTGTCATAACCGTAATATCAATAATTTATAACTATAATATAATTTTCTGATAGTGTTTTGATGCTATCAAAAGGCGCAAACAATTATGCCCGGATCAGTCAAAGGCAAATCAGAACATAAGAAAAACTTCAACTTAAAACTTTGTCTGCCAGAATTATACCATCATCGATAGTTAAAGTCCGCTGCAAACCTGCAGTCAACTGGCTATTGTGTGTAGCAATTAAAAATGTCTGGTTCATTTCACGATTTGCCTTCTCAAAATATTTCAATAATAATTCCCCGTTGCCCTTATCCAGATTCCCGGTAGGCTCATCAGCAATAAGTAAGGCCGGATCATTGATTAATGCCCTGGCCAGAGCCACCCTCTGACGCTCCCCCCCTGAAAGCTCTGTAGGATAATGGTTCAATCGCGCAGAAAGACCGAAAAGCCCCAGCAAGTCTCTGGCTTTTTTTAAACATTCATTTCTGGATTTTCCACTGATCAAACCTGGAATTATAGCATTTTCCAGTGCCGTAAAATCAGGCAAAAGATGATGAAACTGAAAAACAAAACCGATGTGACGGTTTCTAAACTCAGCCAGTTCCTTTGCAGACATCGCCCCCAGCTGCCTGTCACATGCCATAACAGTTCCTGATTCAAACCTATCCAAGCCACCCAGAATCTGCAACAAAGTCGTCTTTCCTGCGCCTGAAACACCCAACAAGGCAATCATCTCACCTCTATTGATGCTGAAAGAGACACCTTTGAGTACCTCAAAGGCCCCCTGATCATCAGTATAGATCTTTTTGAGATTGTGCACATCTACAATTATTTCTGACACCTTGTCTTCACTCCTACTCGTAACGGATCGATTCGGCCGGTAACATTTTTGAGGCCTTATATGCTGGATAAATAGTAGTCAGCCATGCAATGACATTTGCAGCAATATAAACCAGAGAAATATCAGAAATCTGAATTATCACAGGCAAAGTATTGATAAAGTAAATATCACCAGGCAAAGGGATCAACCGCCAATGATACTGAATGTAGCATAGCATTACTCCAAGTAAAGTTCCTACAGTCGATCCCACAAATCCCACAATTATCCCGTATCTCATAAAAATTTTCATTATAGATGAAGATGTTGCACCCATACTCATCAGTATACCTATTTCCCGGCGTTTCTCAGAAACAGTAGTTACTAATGATGAGATAATATTCAAAGCCGCAACAAACATAATCAATGATATTACTATGAAAATGACCAGTTTTTCAAGCTTCATCCATTGAAATATGGACTTGTTCTGCATCATCCAGTCAATAACCCGGTAAGGGTATCCACCAAGATATTCCCGCAGATCCGAAGCAATATCTGCAGCTTTAAAAAGATTGGTGGTTTTGATCTGAATTCCCTCAACACCTTTTATATTCAGAAGCTTTTGAGCCGAATTAATAGATATGTAAACCAAACCGATATCGTACTCATACATTCCGGTTTCAAACACGCCTGTAACAGTAAAGCGACTCATTCTGGGCACCGGGTCAGTTTCGCCTTCAACATTGGCCAGTATCATCAAAACCACCTCGGCACCATCACGTATACCAAGCTTATCAGCCAACCCCAGACCAATACAGATACCCGGATACTTCCGTCCTTTATCCGATTCTGCACTGTCCAGATCTAATGTGCCCCATTTGACAGTTTTACCCAGATCAGTCACACTGGGTTCCAGTTTATCATCTATAGCAGTGAACATGACCCCCTCCTGAACCTGATCATGCTCAACACCAGCTTTACCCAGAATATAGGGGGCAGCACCAGTAACTCCCGGATGCTTCAGAATCACCTGGCGCAAAGAATCATATTTCTCGATAGGCATCGAATGAAATTGCATGATACGGGCATGAGCATGGGTACCCACAATCCTGTCCCGCACCTCTTTTTCAAAGCCATTTGCAATCGATAGTGCTATTATCAGAACAAAACTGCCCAGGCAAATCCCCACGGCAGTTACATATGTTCCAACCTTACGTTTTCCCCGCAGATACCGCCATGAAATAAAAGCCTCGAATGAACTCATGCTCCTGTAAATTCCTTTTTAAAACGACATCATTCCAGACGCATAAGCGGAAATAAAACCACATCACGCAATGTCACTGCATCTGTTAAAAGCGCAATGATTCTGTCAATGCCCATACCCCATCCGCTAATCGGGGGCATCCCGAATTCTATACATTGAAGAAAATCATTATCAACATCCATAGTCTCCTTATCACCATGAGCTCTGGCTTCAGCCTGTTGCTTGAAACGTTCTGCCTGATCAACCGGATCAACAAGCTCCGAATAAGCATTAACCACTTCCCAACCATTTACTACCAGCTGAAAGCGATCCACTACCAGCGGATTCTCATCGTTTTTACGCGCCAAAGGCGAAAGATCCAAAGGATGATGAGTGATAAAGGTAGGATTTATCAATTGAGGTCGCGAAACCTTCTTGTAAAGAAGATCAATCAGCGTTCCACGCCCGGCACTGGCAATCTCCACATCAGTTTCAAAACGTATCCCCTGACGATCAATCTCCTTCATCAGTTCTTCCTTAGTCTTGAAAGCATCAATATCAATCCCGCAATCTTTAAGAATAAGCTCTCTGAACGAATAACGGGGCCATTGTCCCTCAAAGGAGATCTCCGTACCCTGATATGTCAGTTTAAGACTGCCATTAACCTTGTTAAGAAGATGCTTAAACAACTCTTCTGTAAAATTCATATTATCAACATAGTTCCAATAGGAAGCATAATATTCAAGCAGCGTAAAATCAGGAAGATGAGAGGCATCCATTCCTTCATTTCTGAAAGATCTTGCAAACTCATAGACTCTGTCAAAACCTCCGGCTATCGCACGCTTAATGTATGTTTCCGGTGCAATTCGAAGATAGATATCGATGTCCAGGGCATTATGATGAGTCTTGAAAGGACGGGCCAGTGCACCAGTTGCCTTGTTGGTTAAAACCGGTGTATCAATCTCGGTAAAACCATTATCATCCAGAAAATTTCTTATTGTCCTGATAATCAAAACCCTTTTTCTGAATCGCTCCCGCGATTCTTCAGACATTATCAAATCCAGGTATCTTTTTCGCAAACGAAGCTCAGGGTCCGCTATCCCATGAAATTTCTCCGGCAAAGGCCGTAAAGATTTGGAAAGAAATGTGAAACTGGAAATATCGATGGTCTTTTCACCAGTTTTGGTAGTAATGATCTCCCCTTCAACACCAATAAAATCCCCTATATCCACCAGACGCTTCAGATCATCAAATTGCTTACCCAACTTATTTTTCTGTACTGCAAACTGAATCTTGCCTTCAACATCATACAGATGTCCAAAAGCCAGTTTACCAAAATACCGTATTGAAATAACTCGACCGGCTACTCTCACAGATTTTGTCCCGTCAGAAAGTTTCGATGCCTCACTCAAGCGATGTGTACGCTCAAAACGCTCACAATAGGGATGATAACCGGATTCAATTAATTGAGGTACCTTTTCCAGGCGAACCTTCATTTGCTCATGTAAATCAGTTTGGGTATCCACAGATCCAATCTCCGAATAAAATTTCAGTAATTATGGCTTATACAGGAAACAATCTGTAAGTACAAGTACGTACCACACCAACAGTTATTTCATAACAGGATAGGCCGGTAATCGCAAATCGATTAAAATAGTTCATTACCGCTGATTTCAAAACAGGAAACAATGAAATCTCAGATTTAAGATTTAAGATTTAAGATTTGAAATTTGAAAATTGGGATTTAGGATTTGAATTTTAGATTTGGGATTCAAAATTTGAGATCAATATTCCCAATTTTGTTATACCCTGATTTAATTAATGTTAGGTTATATTCTGTCCATTAATTAATTTGTTGTTTTCTTTGAGTAGCTCCTGAGGGCTTAATCATGGTAGCTTACTCTCCTGAGCAAAAAAACATTCAGGAAATAATTTTGATTGAACTTAAAAAAATCCTCATTTTATTTTGTGCAATGGCTGCAATATGTAATTCCACAAATCTGATCTCTGCCGATAATCCCTATATTCAATATTTTGGCAGATTCGACCACTCAAATCGCTCAGAAGTAGCATTTGAGTGGCCTGGTGTCTATATCAAAGCCACATTCCAGGGTACCTCCTGCAAAACAGTTCTTAAAGGCAACGACCTTTTTGATGCCTTTATAGATAATCAATTTGTCACAATCATCAAATCCGGATCTCAATCTGATACACTGGTAGTAGCAAAGGAACTGCAGGACAAAACCCACCAGCTGCTTCTCTCAAAGCGTACCGAGTCCAGCTCCCCTTCTTTTTTTAAGGGCCTTATCCTGGATAGCGGCAAAACGCTGCTTGCCCCACCTGCTCCAGAGACCAGAAAAATTGAGTTTATCGGTGATTCCTATACAGCAGGATTTGCAAATGAGTATAACTCAAGAGAATGTCCAGCAGATAAAGCCGATTCTATAGTGATAAATTTTACTAATACAAATAAAGCCTTTGGCCCCATTTGTGCCAGATCTTTTAATGCACAATATCAGATAAATGCAATCTCAGGCAGAGGACTTGTACGTAATTACAACGGTACCGATCCGGGAAAAGAGCTTCCATACTACTATGAAAAACTACTGCTTTCCGTTAAAGAAAAAAAATGGGATTTTACCAGATGGAAAGCAGATGTAGTGGTAATAGGCATAGGGATAAACGATTTTCAGGCAGATCCACCCTATGCAGATTCAGTACTATTCGATACACAATATGAAAAAACACTGACTTTATTGCGGAAAAATTATCCGGGCGTAAAATTTATCTGCTGTGCAACCAAGGTATGGCCTACAGATGCCCTGATTCCCAGAATAAAGAGCATTGTAAAGAGCCAGAAAAAGAAAGGTCACAAAGACCTCTGGTACTTCGAATACACAACCGAAAACAACGCCCTTTACGGCCACCCCGGAATCAAGGATCACCAGATCATCGCCAAGGGCCTTGAAAAGGTTATAGCCGAAGCAACAGGATGGAAAATAGTCAATAATTGAAAATTGAGAACGAATTGTTACCAGAGATTAAAAATTGATGATGTCCAAATTTTTCTACTATAAACACTATACGTACATAGGAATAAAATGAAAAGTATCTGTGTTTACTGTGGTTCCAGCAGCGGAACTGATATGATTTACCGCAATACAGCTATCGAGCTGGGAAAAACACTGGCAAGCCACAACATCACACTGGTTTATGGTGGCGGCAGAATCGGCCTTATGGGTGAATTGGCTGACTCCGTACTTAAAAACGGCGGCCAGGTAATTGGAATTATTCCCCGATTTCTCTATGAAAAAGAGGTAGCCCACACCGGTTTGACCAGATTGGAAGTAGTAGAAACGATGCACCAGAGAAAAGCAGCAATGATAAATGAAGCGGATGGTTTCATTTCCATGCCCGGCGGTTTTGGTACTCTGGATGAAACTTTTGAGGTAATCTCCTGGGGACAGCTGCAACTTCATCAGAAACCCTGCGCATTTTATAATATACAGGGCTATTATGATGATCTGAAAAAATTCATAGAAAGAGCTGTTAAAGAAGGCTTCGTTGATAAAAAATTCAAACAGCTGTTCTGTTTTGAAAACAATTTATTAAATATAATGGACTTCTTCGCCACATATGTCCATCCATTCGCTGATAAAGTTTTGGGATGCTTTAACTGCACAAGGAGACAAAGCAGCAGTTAACAGATATTTGACTTACCCAGACAAATCAAACCGCACTGTGATATACCCGTATATTTTGTATGCCTGATTCAGGCATACTCCAGATAAAGAGAATACTGCTTAATCTTCAATTAATCAGCTCCTATATTTCATTCCGCATCCGATTCATCTTCTTCCATGCCGCTAAGAAAGAGATCGACATCCTCTTCCCACAATTCAAAGAAATTCTGAAAATACTGCTGTGAATATTGACCAAAATACCAACCTTTATATACGGTATACTCATCAAGAGCTACAAAAGAGCCGGCATGAGTCTCTTGATTGAGCATATTAAGAATAGATAGTAAGGTGGAATCCTCGGGATTATAATCCTTTGCCCCTTGAAAGGCAGTAGTAAGCATAATCCCGTTATTGTCCTGATTGAGAGCTATCCAGACTTTTTCCGGGTGCTCAAAGGTGTAAACACCTTCATCGATATTTTCTGTATATCCAAGAGCAGTAAGGTGTCCTCTTATCAAATTGAAATCGTAATTTTCTGACATATCAACCTCAAATAATTTAAGATTTGTGATTTAAAATTTAAGATTTGTGATTTAAAGAAAAAGAGGTTTAAGATTTAGTTGTTAATTTTGTGATTTAAGGAATAGAGCTGATTTGGCCCAAACATAAGTGCACAAACAATCAATTTACATTATTATATTTGAAAAGACCAAATATATCTCTTGAGTTTTAAATATATTGAATCAAAATAAGCAGGAACTGTAATAGCATCGAATTTCCTACTTACAATATTTCAAATCTTTTAAAACTTGTGTTTTAAAAAATCAGTTTTCATTCTTGAATCTAATAACTTATCTATCATTTTCATTCTTACAACTTATATCCAAATATCCTAAATCGCTCTGAGTCCTCTTGGAAGCTGCTCACCGAAGATTTTGCTTTCATCTTCTTCGTCAAGAGCACCACCGTTTTGTACAAGTCCGCTAAAGTGTTCTCCGGCATTAAAATTCTTCATAAAATCTAAAACCCTGCTTCTGGTTTGATCATCTATATCGCGATACCTGTCAGCTGTTTTTCTGCACAGTTGCATAAGAGCAAGCATTACAGAAGTAGTTGGTTTCAATGATGAAATAATTTTTAAAGCCCATGATGCAGCCCTTTCAGAAGAAACAATCTCATTAAGAGGCCCATAAACGGGTACACGTGTACCAAGCCTTCCAATCGCCCATACGCCAGCATCAACCAGAGAATCGGACCTGTTTACAATCATTTTTAAAGCAATCTCAGCGATTTCCTCCTTAAGAGATACCTGCAGATATTCCAATGATGCAAGAAGCCGCCATATTTCAGCTAATTCGTGTATTCCATATTTGACTTCCGACTTTTGTCTTCTTTTGGTATCTGCGAACTGAATCCGGAGACTGGCCATAAGGCTTTGAGCTATGGTACGCTGCTGTCCGGCGGTCAATCCACCTGCAATACGCCTCCAGAAAATCCACCATTCAGACATGCAGGCCTGGTTTCGCTGGTGAATTACCCCTTTTTGAAAAATATACCAGGTCTGCTTGACTCTCCAGTCGTCAACTGCATATCCATAACCCGGTCTCAATGAAAATCCCATGAAATTAAGCCATCGCAGCTCATGTGATGGATCTATGGAACGGCCGCATTCGACTTCCAGCAATATTTCCCAGAATGATCTTAAAAGTGAAGGTGGCCAGGAATTACGGTCCATGCCGGTTTTCTGTTCCAGATTTCTGGTCAGCTGAGTAGGGTCTGTGGTCTTTCCCTGCTTTGGATAAAAAGTATCCAGTATGATTTCACGGCATTCTGATAATATTTCAGAATCAATGAACCCCATCTGCTCCCCGATTGCTTTATGCACTGGCAGATCGGTTCTGGTAGCCGACCTTACATCAAACTGCAATTTCCAGCTGCGATTTCCGGATACTTCTGTGCACCACAGATCCAGAGTACCAATCTCTGTCAGCCTTGTGTGCAACATCACTTTTACCGTATCGGCTTCCATTTTCTTACCAGAGCGCAAAACGGTGCTGATTGGCGGAAGAGCATTCATCTCCAGTGGATCGATAATAACAAGATCACCTGGTTTATCGTTTGTTCTGAAACTTGAAACAAATAGAGGAAACTCCACCGGCTGACGAATAAGTAAATCAAAAGTCCGGTTACTCAGATCAACGCTCTGACCTTCCTGCAGTCCTGCAGGTGCAAGACATAAGGCCATTGTTTCTTCAGCGCATTGCACACCGATATAATATGAACGGGCAAGGCCGGCAGTTATTCTTACCCCCAATCCTCGGCGAACCATACCAAAGTAGGAAGCTCCCCTTGAGACGGCAAGTTCAGGATGATTATTTTCAAATATGACCGGTTCCCAGGGACTTTCATCAGTGCTGAACCATCGCTTTAGCGTATCAATAATCCGTTGACGAATTGCAGATGAGGCCAGAACTCCACCATTAAAAAGAACAATATCCGGTCTTGCCGGATCAGCAGCAATTTCTTTGGAAAATCGAGCCTGAGCATGACGATGAGCAGTCAGAAAAGCAGCCAGATGCTTGGTTACAGCAGGATCAGTTGCATAAGGCAATCCAAACTCCTGAAAACCGGACTGACGAGTTGAAGGCTTTTCTGTAAGATCAACAAATGGGAAAAAACCATCTATCAGAATTTTAACCACTTTATCCCGCGATAACTCAGTCTGAATGCTTCCACCTATTAGAGATGAACCTGAGCTTTGAATTGATATGCTCATTTTTTCAGGAGGATTTTCTCCCAAAAAAGTTTCTTTTGCCCTCTGGCAGTTTCTTAGAAGTGAACCAAATTGCCGGGGCACCAGTTGCCTGCCGCCCAACTGCTCCGATTCAATGTGATAGGCCAGTGCAAGATCCAGATTATCCCCTCCCAGAATCAGATGGTCGCCGACCGCGATACGATGAAACTGGACTGATCCATCAGTTTGAGAGGAGCGGACCTGAATAAGAGTAAAATCGGTTGTACCACCACCGATATCACAAATAAGAATTTTTTGTCCGGGACTGACCTGGTACTGCCAGTTTTTTGAATGCTGGTTAATCCAGGCGTAAAAGGCTGCCTGAGGTTCTTCCAACAGCACTATTTTTGGAATAACGGCTTCAGCAGCTGCTGAGACAGTCAATTCACGTGCTATTTCATCAAAAGAAGCCGGAACAGTAATAATCACATCCTGCAATTCAAATGGGTCATCAGGGTGAGCATAATTCCAGGCCTGTCTGATATGTAAAAGATAACGTGAAGTAACCTGAACAGGTGAGATCTTTTCCACATCTGCAGCTCCGTGCCAGGGCAGTAATGCAGCAGTACGATCAACACCGGAATGACTCAGCCATGATTTTGCTGAAGCAACCAGCCGGGCAGAAACCTGGGCTCCATGATCACGTGCAAAGCAACCGTGAATAGTTCTTCTTTCAGCTGTATCCCATGGCATGTTTAATGAACCGCTCCTGAATTCAGAAGCTGCCGCTTCATAATGAAAGGAGGGGAACAAAGCCATAGCAGCAGTCTCACCGGGTGCGATCAGCTGCAATACCGCAAAATCTTCTACTTTGAAAGGTTTTTGCTCAGTATCTACAAATGATACAGCTGAATTAGTGGTGCCAAGATCTATACCAATAATAAAACGGGCTTTCTCCAGTTGTTCTTCCATACTCATACTTTCCTGATCTTAACCTCAGCCTTTCTTTTCCCGTACACTG
Source organism: Chitinispirillaceae bacterium (assembly GCA_036260705.1). Classification (GTDB taxonomy): domain Bacteria; phylum Fibrobacterota; class Chitinivibrionia; order Chitinivibrionales; family Chitinispirillaceae; genus JAAYPC01. The sequence continues at coordinate 26,131 of DATAMG010000011.1, forward strand.
AATTCCAGTTTCCAGGAATCTTCTGAAACGGCACTTTTACACCACAATTCAAAAACTCCAAGCTCGGTTATTTTCGACTGAAAATGTACTGGAACATATCCCTCCACAAAACGTTCATCTGCGGGAAGTTTAGATTCAAGAGAATCGGTTTCCTGAAGTTCATTTTCATTCCATTGAGTTAAAACATCACCGGGTCTATCATTTTTCCTTATCGGAGAGCTGAAAAAGCGAAACTTTACAGATTCACCCAAAACAAGCCCGATCTCATTACTGGGCACATCGATCTGGCTGCCCTCCTCCATACCAAAAGGCACCACACATAAAGCATTTAAGGGCCGTTCGATTCCAGGAACTGCCGGTCCGGAGGTTTCTATTCCGATATAATAGGAACGTCCAGTACCACCACGGATCCGTATCCCATGGCCCTGTTTTATAAAGGAATAGTAAGCAGCACCTCTGGCTACGGCGAAATCATAATCAGGTTTACCTTCAAGAGGAGAAACTGTACTTTTTTCAAACCAGCTCTTTATAACGTCAAGCAACCTTTTTCGAAACAGAGTTGATTTAAAAACTCCGCCATTGAAAAGCACATGTGAAGGCTGAAGCGGAACCGATTTATTATCATTATGAAATCTGAGAAACTGTACCAGGTGCCGGGTTATAGCAGTATCGTGCTCAAAAGGCAGACCCAATTCTTTAAATCCGGATGCCGGTCTGCGCGCAGGTGATGCATCAGCAGAACAAGAGGGAAAAAAACCGTCCATAAGCAGAGTTGATACACCTGAAGATTCCAGGTCAACAGCGACTGTCCCTCCGATAAGCTTTGAACCTCTTCCCAGAATTGTTACCGGATGATTCTTGGGAGGTTTCTCTGAAAGCAGCTGTTCTTTAGCGACTCTGCAGGAATGCCATAACGAAACAGCCTGCCAGGCATCCAGATTTATTCCTTTTTCAGAAAAAGCATTACGGGCAAAATGCGCCAGGGTAAGATCCATATTATCACCACCTACCAGAATATGATTACCCACAGCAATCCTCTTAAGCATCAGATCCCCACCCTCCTGCCCTACTCCAATCAGAGTAAAATCGGTTGTGCCACCCCCAACATCACACACCAGAAGAGTATCGCCAACAGAAAGCCTTTTTCTCCATAAATCACCGGAATCTGCAAGCCAGGCATAAACAGCAGCCTGTGGTTCTTCCAAAAGAAGCAGATCAGCCGGAAGCCCGGCACTTGCAGCTGCCTCCATAGTAAGTTCACGGGCACTCACATCAAAAGATGCAGGAACAGTCAAAACGACCTGCTGCTGAACAATCGGAGCATCTGAAAACTGAGTATTCCAAACAGCCACAATATGAGCCAAATACCGTCGCGAGGCTTCAACCGGAGATATTTTTCTGACATCAGATGGAGCGTTCCATGGAAGAATCTCTTCGTGGCGATCCACCTTTGAATGAGCAAGCCAGGATTTTGCTGCTGCTATTGTTCGTGAAGGTACTTCAGCGGCCTGCTTTCTGGCAAGCTCACCCACTGCATAATCCCTTCCTTTTTCCCATTGAACATCATAGCTTCGTTTCTCTTTTTCTGCATCTGTTGCTAAATAGCAAAATGAGGGTAGAGAAAACCGGTTTTCGATTGTCGCAGCACCAGTCAACTGTTGAATATTAAGCAATTCGACTTTGGCATTTTCATCCCCAAGTTTAACATATGCTACTACACTATTGGTGGTGCCAAGATCAATTCCTATGGAATATGCAGCCGCCATAGTTCAAACTCCTTTGAAACTGATTTTCAGATTTAATTCTGACCTGAAATATCCACAGCTGAGGTGGAATTCCGGTTTCAAGTCCTGCAGCAGAAAAAAAAAAGAATGGAAAAAAACCGGGAACAACTCCCGATAATAATTTCACATTCCATATCGTCTCATGTTTTATGGCAATTCTACCTCAACAGGAGCAATAATATCCACTGATTCATCATTGCCATTCCATAGAGGCAGCTCAACTTTGGCAGCACGCCACCCATGATGACGAACCGTACCTTCATAAGGTGGATTTCCGGTTACATTCCCGGTCAACCTGAACTGTTCAGGATCGTAGCCGGACACCACAGTCATACAAGAACCCTCATCATTATCAACCAGAGGCTGAATTTCAAATACCCGTTCCAACACAGCAGCACAATCGCGATGAACATCTCTGACTGCAGCTCCAATCTGGGCATCATTGTAGCTTTCGATGGGTTCCTTTAAGAAATCAATCAACCTTCCCTCACGCTGTAAAAGCGCCAGTATCTGAACTGCATCGTTTCGAGGTTTGCGCAATTGGACTTCCTGAGGCTCTTTCTGCTCCAGAAGAGCTGCCTGAGGTTGCTCCTCAAAAAAAGCTTCGATTTTTTCTGCAAAAGATTTTCTGAAAAAAATCCAAAAAAAAGTCCGGAATGCGAGCTCAACTCGATTCATTTAAGTATCCTTTCGATAGTTTACCGGGAGAATTTTGCTGGTCAGGATATAAATAACCTTCGCTTATATGCCACTTCACAGTGGAAGCTGATCGGGTGGCAAATTTATACAGATTCACCCAAATCTATGGAATATAAGTCAGGTATAAAGATACAAAATGGCAGACAAGTTTCAGAATCATATTTATCAGTATTATTTAATTTCTGAGCAAAAAAAGCGCCCATGAAATTACTATCCGAGAAACATCCTGAAAAAAGCTAAACTTGAAAAATCAGTATGGTAATCAGGGAGTATTTTTACCAGTTAAAGCATCCTTTTCATTCTTGAAAAACGTTACATGCCGGTCAGCACCCAGAAGCTTTAATGTTTGGTATAGAAGCTCTTCAATACCAAAAACTCTGCAGACACCTCCAGATTGTGTAATACGTAAGGTCAATTGCTGAAAAATCTGAGCTCCTGACATATCGACCTTTTCCAGAGAAGTCAGATCGAAAATATAAAGAGGTATTTCCGGTAAAGGCATAAACTGCTGTAAGCATGCTAAGTCTTGACTGAAGGTCATCTCACCTGATAAATTGAGTCTGAAAAAGCCATCTTCGACCCTGGCTATAAAAAGGAATTCCTCTATAACAGATTTTTTTTCACTTTTCCAGATATCATCATTATTGATTTTAAATTCCACATCTGTAGTGTAAAGGGTAAAAATCCTGTCCAGGTTAAAAGTGGCAAACATTTCATGAATTTTTCCGGACACATTTACAATACATAAAGAGCCACCTCTTTCCAGTACTAATTTTCTGATCCGGATTATAAGCCCCAGACCGGAACTGTAAAGATTATTTACTCTGGAGAAATCAAACACAATCCTGCCCAATGAGCCGTTGCAATTATTAATTATAGCAGATTCAATGATCTTGCTGCTATCCATGTTTATTGCATCAGGCAAAGTAATCCATAAATCTCCAGATTGGAAGGTAATTGAGATCTGTTCAGAATTCATTGAATAATGCCTTATTGAATTAGGATGCTATTTTCTTTCAAATGGAAACTCTTATTTACAAGAACCTGATCTGTAACCATCTTCAGGCCATACAGATCTATTTCGGTGCCGGGAAACACATTACCCATAATTTTTATGGACCCGGGATTGTTGACCGGTTTTTTCAGCTCAACACCAAGCTCCTCCTGCTTCTGCTTGACATATTTTATTTTATTGGTAATAGTATTGTATGCATCAACCCACTTTTTCACCTCATCACGTATACGTTCTGAAATCTCCTCACCGGCCGCCCTTTTAACTAATGCAGCTTTTGTTCTGAGCTGCTTCTGAATCGGCTCCAACTCCGTTTCTAACTTACTTTCAAGAGCCTCTAGCTCTTTGATTTTCTCTGCAATGGCCAGCTTGGTCTTATCAAACAGGTGCAGCCGTGAAGACGAATCCTGTTCATTACCAACATTTCTTATCACCATCTGAACCTCTGCATCAATTCTGCAACCTACAACAGCTGAATTAGCTCCACTGATTTCCAGACTTTTACAGACACATTCACAGTGCATAAGGAATTTCTCAACCACAAGCGCCCCATCTGTAACCAGATGCGCATCCTGAGCAAAACCGACCTGAATTCCGCATTTTCCACTCACAGATGTATTATTCTTGCCAATAATCCCTTTTTCTATAATCACATGACCGTTTCGTGAAATCACCCGTGATGCTTCCAATTCCCCTTTAATATGAACATTACCATCTGCTTCAACGGTAAATCCAGGAAACACATTTCCACTTATTAACACATCTCCACTATATTTGATATTTCCGACACTGAAATTAACATCAGATTCAATCTGAAGGAGTTCCTTTAAGTGAAAAAGACCACCTTCCTGGAAAAGAATACCGGTTTTTGAAGCAATCAGGTATCTTCCGTCCTGAGATATTTCAGTGTTTCTTCCTCCAGGGAAACTGACATCATTTCCAGGTTCAGCTGCAATTGGCTCACCGGTAACCGATGTTCCAGGTTTTCCTGGCTGTGCTGGTATTTTTTCGGCAATCACATTACCACTAGCGATGGAGATGAAAGTATGAATTTCTCTATAGTCAACACTTCCGTTTTCTCTGACCTGAGGCCGGACATCCTTGCCTAAATCTATTTTTAAATCAATACGGGCATCTCCCCCTTTTTTCGGAGCTACCCAAGTTGCTATTTCATTCTTTTTGTCAAAGTTATTCTGATTTAAGGCTTCGCATATTTTCTGATAATCAACGCCAAAAATTACTTTGTTGCGATTCAGATAATATCTTAGCATCTTTTCATTGGGTATTTTTCCGGCAGCAATACAGGCTGAATTTATCCTGATTGCTGCACTCTGAGGAGTGATACTGAGTTGAAGGTATTTCTCTAAATCTGTATCAAAGCACTCAAATAACGGACCGATTTTTTCAAATGCACCACGTGCCCGCTGTATGACATCCTTTATTCTTATCAGATCAAGATTCATTATTGTGGATTGTTCCAAAACTCTGCATACCACATTAATATCAGTCGAATCTCTTTCCAGTCTGCTGACTTTTAAATAAACGCCATCAGCACGATCTTCCACGGCAAAGAATTGTTCCAGGGGATTTTTCACGTACCACCTTTTGTATATTTTTTTATTTGCATATGGCCAAATTCAATTATAAAGTCCAAAATATCAGGTTGCAAGAGTTTTTTTTCCACCTCACCAATAGGATCACCACTACTATATAAAAGTGCTGAAAATCAAATTAAACCTAAAATGAACTACTGTTTTAATTATACCCTTTTGCCACCAGAGGAACGTCCGGTTCAGATTAAAGACTGAATCAGTTCTGCTGCCACAGATGCACCCGAACATTCAGCTTTAGAGTTGGGTTTTATTTGAAGTATATGCTGAAGCGCTTTATCCCATTGTAAATTGTAATATTGCTCTTCAGACAGACAGTTTCCCATTCCCCATTTTTTTACCGCCATCTCCAATACCGGATATTCGGCAAAAAATTTCCTGGGCAAATAAATAAGGGGAATAGCATTTAAAAAACATTCAGAAAACACCCCGTAACCGATTTTACTTATCACACAATCTGAAGATGCAACCAAATCCTGATAAGGGATAACATTTTTATCAATGAGATGAAAATTGGAAGGATTACAATTGAGTGGATGAAGCCCCAGAAATTCCCAATCACAAAATTCACTTAATCTATTCCAGCTGGCACTTTTCATACCGAAATCACCAGTATAGATAAGACCCAATTTCTTACTTTTGTCAATTCCATAGTACCCGGCAATTTCATCTTTCCTGTTTTTTCCGATCCGACCGGTTACTGGCACCTCGGTTTTTTTACGGAAATAACCCATGTCCATTGGTGGCTGCAAGGCAATTAAAAGATCTGCATATGAATACTGCTTTTTTATTTCCTCAAGGTATGGCTTGAAAGATGGAAAAAATGACAGATATTCGGAATAAATATCATACCAGGTGAAATTTGTAACTGCCACAGAAGGAAGGTTACTGAAGCGGGCAATATCAAAAGCAAATGGCGTTATATCACTGACAATTAAATCCACTTTCTGTGCGCTACACCATCTGACCTCTTTTTCCAGATTCTCACGGTTACTATCTGCTATTTTTTTATAACAGTCAAGAGTCGCCCCAATATTTACGGTTACACCATCAGTTTGCAGGCAGCCACAATCATATTGGGTTTTTACCACTTTAAACGGCCGATCAAGCTCTTCCTGAAAAAACTGTTCTGGTAGAAGAGTTCTGAAAGTGATCTGGACATCAGCGTTAAAATATCTGGCAATAGCTGTTGCCCTGACCCCGTGTCCGTAACCGTGAGAAGTAATAAAATAGGCTATATGCAAAACAATTTCTCCTGAATATCGTAATAAAATCAAATAGTAACTGTTATTTTTTTTCGAAATTTTCCAATATATAAATCGGATGATATTCAACGAATTATCCGGAATTTGCATAAAATACAAAATAGTTACACTCTATCGAGCTCAAACTTGGTCAAATTTTCTATTTGGTATCCGCAATAAAATTTATTATATTTCTCGGCCGTTGAAGATTAAGATATTACCACTGTAGTAATCTCCTTGGATCTGAACATGAAGCCCCTAAAACAGTTTAAACTTTTACAATCAGTTTTCTGATAAACTGTTTCAAGGTGATTTTATATGCGGTTTAAAGAAAAAAGGGTTTTTGACAATTATGCTGATAAGATGCTCGATTTTTTTGCACAGAACGCTATTTTTCAGTGAGAGGTTTTAAAATTATGGCTAACAACATCCCTACGATGCGCAATATTGGAATCAGCGCACATATCGATTCAGGAAAAACAACTCTGACAGAACGAATTCTATTCTTCTGCCAAAAAATCCATGCAATTCATGAAGTTAAGGGCAAAGACGGTGTTGGCGCCACAATGGATTCAATGGAACTGGAACGTGAACGTGGAATCACCATTTCTTCTGCTGCAACCAATGTTGAATGGAAAAATCATCAGATCAACATAATTGACACTCCGGGACACGTCGATTTCACTATCGAGGTTGAACGATCACTGCGAGTTCTGGATGGTGCGATTCTGGTACTCTGCTCAGTTGGTGGAGTTCAGTCTCAATCAATAACTGTTGATCGACAACTTAAAAGATATAAGGTACCCCGCCTTGCATTCGTTAATAAATGCGATCGTTCAGGTGCAAACCCATTCAGAGTTAAGGATCAACTCCGTGAAAAACTGGGCCACAATGCAGTGATGGTACAGATACCTATCGGGCTTGAAGAAAAGCTGGAAGGTGTGGTGGATCTGGTAACCATGAAGGCTCATTACTTTGAAGGTAAAAATGGAGAGATCATCCGCCAGGATAATATCCCTGCTCATCTTGAAGAACAGGCTCAGGAATACCGTGAAATAATGATGGATGCACTCTCAATGTATTCAGACGAACTTGCTGAAGCATATCTGGAAGGTACCGAAACTGTTGAACAGATACGTAATGCAATCAGAATAGGAACCTTATCGCTCGATCTGACTCCTGTTTTCTGTGGTTCGGCCTATAAAAATAAAGGTATTCAGCTCTTATTGGATGGTGTTATAAACTATCTGCCTAATCCTTCAGAAATCGACTATCGGGCTATCGATAAAGATAAAAATGGTGAAGAATTCCCGATTAAGCCCGAAGATAATGCTGAACCTATTGTGCTGGCTTTTAAACTTGAGGATGGTCAATACGGGCAGCTCACTTATATCAGAATCTATCAGGGCTCAATCCGTAAAGGTTCTGAGCTGATGAACAGCAGAACTGGAAAAAGCTTCAAAGTCGGACGACTCATTAGAATGCATGCCAATTCTATGGAAGATATAAATGAGGCAGGTGCAGGAGATATCGTCGCCCTCTTTGGAATCGATTGTGCATCAGGCGACACATTCTGTGGTGAAAATATCAATGTAAGTATGACATCGATGTTCGTACCAGAACCGGTTATCTCCCTGGCAATCAAGCCAGTGGACAAAAAGTCTGCTGACAACATGTCCAAGGCTCTTAACAGATTTGTAAAAGAGGACCCGACCTTCAGAAGTTTTGTTGATCCAGAATCCAATGAAACTATAATCAGGGGTATGGGTGAATTACATCTCGAAATTTATATTGAAAGAATGAAACGCGAATACAAAGTCGAACTTGAAACAGGTATGCCTCAGGTAGCTTACAGGGAGACTATTACTCAATCAGCTACTTTTGACTATACTCACAAAAAACAGACCGGTGGTGCCGGACAGTATGGACGGGTTGCAGGTATTATGGAGCCATCGGCTGAGAAAGATTATGAGTTTGTGGATGCTATTAAAGGCGGTGTGATTCCAAACGAATTCATTCCTTCCTGCGATAAAGGATTCAAGCAATGCCTTCCTAAAGGTAAAATTATCGGCTTTCCAATTGTGGGAGTTAAACTTACAATAAATGATGGTAGTTTTCATCCGGTCGACTCATCAGATATTGCCTTCCAACAGGCTGCTATCGGCGGGTTCTGGCAGGCTTTTGAAAAAGCCAAAGCTGAAATACTTGAACCTATCATGAAAGTATCTGTAGAAGGACCAACTGAATTTCAGGGCAATATTCTGGGAAGTCTTAACCAGCGTCGCGGAATAATTGTCAGTACGACAGAGGAGAGCAATTTCACCAGAGTTGAAGCTGAAGTACCATTAAGTGAGATGTTTGGCTATTCAACTGTACTGCGTTCTCTGACTCAAGGAAAAGCCGAATTTACCATGGAATTCCTTAAATATGGAAAAGTTCCGGCTTCTATTGCAGAACAATTGAAAAAAGAATATCTGGAAGAAAAGAAAAACGATAGTAAAAAGGGTAAATAAAGGAGGCAGCCAATGGTTAAAAAAGAACTCATAACCAGGAGCCCATTGCGAATCCTGGAAAAATCAACCCAAGGTGGAGTCGGAAAAGGTAATATCGGTGTTATAGCTGCCAGAAAAGGCGTTGGCAAGACTGCCTGCCTTGTTCATATTGCAACAGATCAACTGTTTCAGGGCAAGCATGTCATTCATGTCTCCTTTGCCAGCGACACAAGCCATATTGTTTCATGGTATGAGGATATTTTTCAGGAAATCTCGCGTCGTTATAAACTTGATTGCACGATGGATGTTCATGATGATATAATCAGGCACAGAGTTATCATGAACTTTCGTCAGGATGGTGTCCAGGCAGATCAGGTCCAAAAAGGTGTGCGTTCTATGATTCAGGATGGAAACTTTACTGCTGATCTGGTCATAGTAGACGGCTACGATTTCTCTAAGGTTTCAGCTGAAGAGTTTTCCAGTTTTAAAAAACTGGCAGAAGATTTGGGAATCGAGATCTGGTTCAGTGCAACATTACACAGAGACAGTTCATTTGTTAATGGCATTCCCTCAGTTCTGATTCCTATGATTAAATCCATAGCAATTCTTATTATGTTGGAACCAAGAGAAGGACATATCTACCTCAAACTGGTTAAAGATCATGATATTACTCCTGCTGAAGAATTACATCTGAAACTGGATCCTCATATTCTTTTGATAGCAGAGGAAGCATAAATCTTCAGAAAGTGCAGGGGCCAAATAACTCCTGTACTTTCGGCTCTCCCGCCAATCATAATTCAGAGGTATCCAGTCGTAATGTCCGGAAAGGATAGCGATGAAAATATCTCTAAGCCGTTTTTTTGAATCATTTCTGGTCTTACTAATCGCTGCAGATGCTCAACCGATAAAAAAAATACCCAGAGACCCTTTTGAAATTCAACTAGCCAACCTTTCGACCAGCTTCGATCAACAAAACAGAGAGTGTGAAAAGGTTCGCATAACATATAAGGATTCGAAAGACCAGGTAATCATTACAGCTCTTGATGATATCAATCTGAAAGTTACCCGTAATGGCACCGAAAAAATTGTTTATCGCGAAAACATTAATAATGCCTATGAAATATCTGCATTTGAAGTAAAGCATCTTAACCTTGTAAGCAAATCACTGCTGATAACCCTGGAACAATTTGATAAAGATTTGCAGAATAATCGATGGGGTAAATGTCTTTTCCTTGATTCCTACTTCCCCCGATTCCTCAAAGGTTACTACAATTTATTCTGCCTTTCAATGAACGCCACAGATGCGTTGCCAGAGAGCGCGAATGTCCCTGATTCTCTGTTTGACATCTCTCTGAATTCAGATAAATCAGATATTCGGCTTTACAAATGGCAATCAACCCGCGATTACGTTGTCAAATTGCGGATTGCCACAAAAGAGCTGATCTATCAAATCAAACTATGGCAGCAGGACATTTCCAGAAAAGAAAAGAGTGATGCACGGATTTCTGTCAATAAAGAATTTACCAGTTCTCTGGGTTTATTTGTAAGTATTTATTTTAACGATCCTTTGCTACTGAAGAAAAATTCCACGGACCGCTGAACTACCTGAAAATCAATGCACTGATCACCGGTGTCAAACAGTAAACAAGCAGTTTTCAACCATTTAATGCGATTTATCAGTTTTTTACTTCCAAAAAATCCAAATATTAGGTAATACCCATAGCAAAATGTTATTTTGAGGCTTTAACCCGATAAACAGCAGATCCAAAGTGATTTTTAATCCTGTAATCTGAGGCATCAATGCAGAAAAAAATTGGAAACGCTTTAAAGAAAAAACAGTTTCTGGAAGATTCAATATTGGATGATGCAGAATTGAATGCCAAAGAAAAAGGGGTTAGAATAGGTAAAGTACTAATTGAAAAAGGCATAATTACTGAAGAATTACTTTTTGAAACTCTGGCAGAACAATATTCAATTCCATACATAACACATATCGAAAGCCAGATCGATATGGAACTTCTCAGGGAACTTCCGAATGAACTTTTCAGAGGGGGACGATGTTTTCCTCTGGGCAGTACTGATACCACACTGAAAATAGTGATCAGTGATCCTTTGGATCTGGAAATAGTTCAGCTGGCAGAACTTTACAGTGATCTTTTGGTTGAAACCGCTCTATGTACACCATCTGAGATGGAAAAAGTGGCAAACCGTCTTTTTGAAGGCGACACTATTTTCAAACAGTCTGCTGGTAAAATCAGTAAAGAATATGAAAAACAGTTACAAGTCGATGATACACTCTCACTGGATGAGATAAGACAAAGAACCGAATCAGAACCGGTTGTTAGAATGGTATCGCTAATCTTTGACGAGGCGGTAAAATTAAACGTTTCAGATATACACATCGAACCTTCTGAACATGATGCAGTTGTCCGCTTTCGTATTGATGGTATGCT
>DATAMG010000016.1:0-12440 GCA_036260705.1 Chitinispirillaceae bacterium
AGCTTCACTTATGAATCAGGTGGATAACTCTATTCAAAACGGGAGTGTGGCTGGAGCTCTTTTAAATGACAGAGCACTTGCTGCTGATGTCAAAGAAACTGTCAATTCTTTAAGAACTGCTGTCGAATCACTTAATAAAATCCTCTCCGAAATAAAGGCCAACCCCGAAAAATTTTTCAAATTCGAGCTGTTTTAAAACATAATCAACCTGATAGAAATTGCACACTTAAAGAGCTCCCCGAAATTTCTCCTGGTAAAACATAAAAAGTTTTTCATAATTAACCATTCTGCAGAGTGTATTTTTAAAGGTTTATTGACCATTTTTCTATAAAGGAGTTCTGATGAGTGTTCCGTCAGGTCCCAAAGGTACCCGGGATTTTTACCCCGAAGAGATGTCTTTTCAACAGTTTATTTTTTCATCCTGGCAAAAAACCTGCCAACGATACGGATTCGAATACTATGAAGCTCCCATGTTTGAGCATCTGGAAATTTATACCCAGAAATCCGGCGAAGAAATCGAAAAACAACTCTATACCTTCAAGGATAAAGCAGAACGAATGCTGGCATTACGTCCTGAACTGACTCCTTCACTTGCCAGAATGGTGGCTGCAAAAGGAAATGCTCTTAAGCGCCCTGTGCGCTGGTACTCAATTCCCAGACTCTTTCGCTATGAAAAAATGCAAAAAGGACGGCTCAGGGAATTCTTCCAGCTAAATATGGATATTCTGGGAGTTGAAGATGTGAGCGCTGATGCAGAACTTATTTCTGCGGTTATCGATATGATGAGGGATCTGGGACTTAATGCTGATGATTTTAAAGTAAGAATTTCCAGCAGAACTCTTCTTGAGGAGCTCTTTACGGCATCAGGCCTTGATAAATCATCTTTTGCAGAACTTTACGCACTTCTGGATAGAAAAAACAAAATCAGTGAACAACAATATAAAGAGGATCTTGCAGAAATAATTCCCGATCAGCAGCTGCAAAACAGATTTCTGGCAATCTTTGCATCCGATTCTCTTGATCAGATTCAACTCAATACCGGTGAAACTCCAGCGCTTGACAATCTTAAGGAACTTTTTAAACTTTTGAACTACTATGGATTCTCTCAGTATGTAACATTCGATATAGGTATTGTCAGGGGATTAGCTTACTACACCGGAATAGTGTTTGAAGTGTTTGATATAAAAAAGAGTATGCGTGCAATTGCCGGAGGAGGCCGTTATGATAAACTGGTCGAATTATACGGTGGCCCTTCTACTCCTGCAGTGGGGTTTGCTGCTGGAGATGTGGTCTTAGGTGACCTGATTAAAGAAAAGGGACTGCAACCTCAGCTCTCAGCACGTAGTGATGTCTTTCTGGTGGCAGTAGGAGACAGTGGATTAAAAGAGCTGATAGATCTTGCACAACGAATCCGCTCAGAAGGGTTTTCCTGTGAATTTCCTCTCAAAATCTCTAATATTGGTAAACAGCTCAAAGCTGCAAATGCAGCAAGATCTCTTATCAGTATCTTTGTGGGTGGTCAAGAGGCCAGTGAAGGCAAATTCCGCTGTAAAGATATGTTAAATGGTGAGGAGATACTGGTTAACACCAACGAAATCATCAGTTTTCTTCAGAAACGTTTAACCAAAAAAACATAACAGCATTTATAGGCTCAATGCCTGTAAACATCAGGTATTGCAGGCTTGAATCTGAAAATCATGACTGGTCATGATCGTCTGTGATTTGAATAAGCAAGAGCTGCTTTTGATGTACCATACAGATTTGAAATTTCATTCCTGATATTTCTCATGCTCAGGGCGATCTTATCAGTTATACTGCTATCTAATGAAATTATAACTCTGATCAGATCGCCTATTTCACTTTTCAACTGATAACATTCAGTAGTCCCAGCCACATCAGTTTTTTTCAGATGTGTATACTCTGTTTCCTTCCGGGAAATCTCATTAAATAAACATTCCCTTTTTTTCAGAAATTGCTCCAATGTCTGTTCAGAGAAATTATCTACATAAGATACTGACATCTGCTTGATTGAAAAGTATAATTCCTTAATTTGTTTTAAAATATCGCAAATTTCTAATGCACTCATTTTTATACCGCCATGGATTTCATCTGATAATCAGCTACAGATTCAAGTTTGATTTTTTGTACAGCTTCAGCCCATGCACCTCTCAGTGCTTCCAGGTAACCAAGCACTTCTGTTATTTTATCTTTATTATGCTTTATACTTGCTTCCACCAGGCAACGCAGCATGTAATCATATAAGTTGTACAGATTTCTGGCTATTTCCCCTACATCCAGTTTCAGCGCGCTTAAAAGTTCGGTAATGGCATCCTGAACTTTAAAAATATGCTTTGTTCTTTCCTCGATCAGATGACGATCATCAAATTTTTCCAGTGCCATTTTGCAATTAATTATTGCCACATCATAAGCAATCAGTATCAGCTTACCCTGATCTGCAGTATCTACATTGGCAGTCTTGTATACATTGTACCCCTGTTTCATAATGGCCTCCCCTTTTTTTCTTACTTATTGGTATAGAAAAGATGATGTGCTGAGTGAGGATCCCTGCGTTTTCATCTTACTCATCGCCTGTTCCATATCACTGAACTGTTTAACCAATCTTAACCTGTATTTTTCGATTCTTTCATTTAACTTGTCTATCCGATCATCACTATATTTAATGCTTCTGCGCCATGATTCCTGACGCGTTACAACAGTTCCATCTGTAGTATTGGTCAGTTTGTTTACATTTTCATCTATGAGTTGAGCAAGTCCTTTGGAAAAAGTAAATGTCGCAGATCCGGTGCCCAGAGTTCCTGCCGGTGCAGTCAGAGACAAACCTTTTGCCGGACCATCAGAAAAACTGATTATTTCACCGATGCGGGCATCAGAGGTAATCCAATCAGAAGAACCCTGCAGCTGAATACGATAGTGCTGAGAATCCACCTCTTCCAGAGTATAAATCCCGGATTTTGTATCCTTTGTGTTCTTTCCCATAATGATACCAGCATTATCAGAAACTCCAGTTGTGGAAAATAGCCGAACCACCTCATCAAAACCCTTACCCAGGGCCTTTTTAAACATTTCATCATCAATAGTGTACTCACCATTTGAAGTATCTGTTTTCAATCCGATAAGTGCAAAGTTGGTATAAGTTCCCCCAAAAGAATCAAATTGCTGCTGAAAAAATGACCTTACCTGAGTTACAATACTGGAAGTTGTAGAATCACCTGCCAATGCACCGTCTGAACTGTTTTCATCATCAGGATTGGCATGTTTTGTACTGTCTTTTGAAAATCGTAACATTGCATTATAGGCATCAACCAATTCCTGGAATTTCTTTTTGATTCCATCGCTATCACGTGTTAACTCAACCTTTACAGGATCAACAGCAGATATGCCATGGAGCTCAAAAGTAGCACCAGTTACAAAACCTGATGCAGAATTTTTATCGGATGCCATGAATACATCCTCAACACTGAAATAAGCATCCTTGCCAGTGGAAAGAACACCTGCCCCCTCATCTCCAATAACAGAAACTGATAAGCTATGAGGTGAAGTACCAATATTAATTGAGTTTAAGGCTAAACGGGAGGTTCCAGCCACCTTATCGGTTATCATCAAATTTCCATCCACATCAAATGAAGCATCCACCATCCCATTATATACTTTATTTATTTCACTTAAAAAGTCATCTGCAGTTTCTCCACTTTTTTTGACTATGGTGCCGGTAATTGCCCGCCCATCGTGATCAAAACCATCAATGGTTATGCTTTCTCCAGCAGCAAGTGTTTCGAATTCTGTTTTAAGATCAGATGCAGAAGTAAGCTGCTGAGTTGCATTTCCCTTATTGCCGGCTGCATCCATAATGATACCCAGGTCCTGCAGTGTCGAACCGGAAATATCACTATATTCTATTCCAGTGCTTCCGCTATCTTTACTGGATATAACAAGACGATAGTCCGTTTCACTCACCTTAAGAACAGATGCAGAAGCTCCAATCTTATTTCCTTTCTCATCTGTGGCATTATTGATCTTTAATCTAAGATCCTGGATTGTATCATCACTATCAACAGTAATCGAAACGCCATCTATACTTATATCTCCAACTCCAATGCCCATGCTTGACAGTGCATCAGTCTGACTGGTAATTTTTCCATCTGCACTGATCATCTTCTCGTTGGCAGCCAGTTGAAAAACCCGCACATCATACTGAGCATCGACACTACCGGTCCCACCCTTAATAGTAACCGCTTTTTCATTGGAACTTGTTGCAGCAAAAAGGTCAAATGAACTTACAGTTGAAAGCGTTTTTGCTTTTGTCCGTAAATCAGAGAGCAAGGATTTGAACTTTGAATAAGCATCAATCTTTACCTGATATGCCTTTTTCTGGCTTTCGACCTTGGTAACTTTTTGTTTCTCAAGCTCAACCAGAGAATCAATAATATACTGGGTATCAATTCCGGATGGCCCATTAATAGAGATTCCCATAATTCCAACTCCTTAATGTTTCTTCGCCTCAATAACAATTATCGGCAATTTCAATTCAAACCTTAATATTATTACCTGATTTAAGCTACAATAGTAATGATATAAATAGAAATACATGAAACTAAAATGTTAATATCCTTAACCATTTAAATTCCTGATACCACAGCAAATCCACTTAATTCACCTGAATTCATACAGATAACTTGATCGTACAACCATATCTGTTATACATAAACTGTCATTCAGTTCTTGATTCGACCTTTTCAGTATCACCTAATGAGGAATCGAAAACATCTGTTTTCACTGTGAATTTGAAAGTAGTTCTGGGAATTTCTTTTTCTCCCTCTATCCATATTCTCCCACCAAGGGCCCCCACAGCCATTTTACTGAACGTTAAACCCAGGCCGAAATTTTGACCCTGAATAATACTTGCCGTTTTATTGGTTCCAAAAAACTTATCAAAAACCGCTTCCCGATACTCTTCAGGTATAAAAGAACCATCGTTGGAAATGGAAACCATAAGGATATTTTTCCCACTCATTTCAAAGCTAACCCTTACTGGAATATCTGGAAAAGAGAATCGTAATGCATTGGCCACAATATTACACAATATTCGCAGAAACAGATCTTTATCAGTGGTAATCTCCAAATCCGGATCGGTTTTATATTCAATTTCCACTGGAGTAAATAAAGCCAAGGCATTTTCTACCTCTTGTTTCAAAGCGAATTGCACCCGTCGCCCGGATAAAGTGCCTTTTTCGAATGTGGTAACCCCAAGAATATTTCCAATCATCATCTGGATACGCTGGATCCCGTTGTTTGCGGTTTCAAACAGGCGTTTCTGTATAGGAGAGAGCTGATCAATTGTATCCTGCAAAACCTCAACAGCTCCTGAAATGCATTGAAGAGGATTTTTCAGATCATGGATAACCATATCGATATACAGATCCTTTACCTGCTCAAGACGCTTCTTATCCAATGCTGTTGCCGCAATCCGATAAAAGGCCCGATGGTCGAAAGGTTTGGTCATGAAATCAAGGGCACCTCTTTTCATGCATATAAGACCTATCTCCAGCCTGTCATGAGAAGTAAACATGATAACCTGAACATGACGATTTCTCTCTTTGATCATGGGCAATATTTCCGGTCCACTCAACCCTCTTCCCAAATTAACATCAAGTAATACTATGTCTATACTGGGGTTGGTTTCTATATAATGAAGTCCCTCCTCTGCTGAGAGTGCATAATCTGCCTTAAAACCATCCAACTCAAGAAGACCGCAAACTCCGGTACATATTGATAATTCATCATCAACCAGCAATACATGAGGTACACCGTTTTTATCCATTATTTCTCCCCAGAATCTTAATTGCGCGTCAAAGTAATCAACCTGCGAACGGTTTCGTGTCAAACGCACATCTCATCTAACTGCCTTTAAAACATATTATTGTAACATTGAATTGTTAAATTGAGTAGTATTTTAAAAAACAAGTAATAAAATTCGTTAATTATAGATTGTCTTCTTTAATTTTAACAGATTTCAGCTCGTTGTGCACGACAATCTTGAAATATCCTCATAAATTTCTGTTTTTTTCACAATAAGACTTTTTTGAGAGCCACAGACATGATTGTTCCGAAGGATAATAAAAATCAGGTAAGGTCCGATTATAGTCAGCCAATCCTGGCTTTTTAAACCTGACAAACACTAAAGGCAGTATATAGAAATTTTAGAATCAGAATGCAAAGATCGCCAGTCCGGAAACAATTGGCGGACTGGCTTATTAATGCCCGGACTTTTTATACTCCGAAAAACTCTTCCTCTATCATACAACACAACAGGTGATAAACTGGAAGATGCTGCTGCTGGATTTTAAAAGTAGTTCTTTCGGGTACACGGATTGTGATATGACACAAGTCTTTCATTGTTCCGCCACTTTCACCTGTGAACCCAATGGTTATCATACCTAAAGCCTTGGCAACTGAAACAGCATTAACAACATTAGGTGAATTACCTGAAGTGCTCAGTGCAAAAAGCACATCACCAGGTTTGCCATAACCATAAACCTGCTGTGCAAAAACCATGTCAGCACCGATATCATTAATAATAGCGGTCATCAATGCGGTCTGACTAACCAGAGAGATTGCAGAAAATCCCTGCTCCAGTTTACCGAATAAATAATCGGGATTCTTTGCACCTGATGCCAGGAGATTTTCCCGCATTTGCAAAGGAGCAGGCCTCCTCAATATGAATTTATTCATCAGTTCACCAACAATGTGTTCTACATCGGCAGCACTTCCACCATTACCACATGCCAGCAGTTTCCCGCCAGCATTGTAACAGCTGCGTAAAACATCAAATGCCCCGTTAATTTCAAAAGAACACACTGAAAGCTCCGGAAACTGAATAAAAAAATCTTCAAACAACTTCTTTACAGAACTTTTCATTACAACTGCTCATCGGGCAAGACTCTTACTGCCCCGTTATCTGCTGATGAAGCAAACATTGCGTATGCACGCAGTGCCTGTGAAACCATCCTGTTTCTGTTTACAGGTTTGAATGCATTTTTTCCTTTGGACTGTTCGAGTTTTCTTCTCTGGTCAAATTCTTTATCTGTTAATCTTACAGTAATACTTCTGTTTGGAATATCTATATCGATAATATCACCAGTCTGAATCAGCCCTATTTCTCCGCCTGAAGCTGCTTCAGGAGAAACATGACCGATAGAAAGTCCGGAAGTTCCTCCTGAAAATCGTCCATCGGTAATAAGTGCACACTGTTTACCCAGATGACGGGATTTGATATATGTGGTAGGATAGAGCATCTCCTGCATTCCCGGACCACCTTTTGGCCCCTCATACCTGATAATTACAACATCACCAGCCTCAATCTCATTAAGAATCCCTTCACAAGCATCTTCCTGGGAATCATATACCCTTGCTTTGCCGCTGAATTTAAATATCGATTCATCAACTCCGGCGGTCTTAACAATACAACCATTACGGGCGATATTTCCAAACAGAACCGCCAGTCCACCATCCTTATTGTAAGGATTGCTTATGTTACGGATACAGCCACTTTTGCGGTCCGTATCCAGCTCTGAATAACAGGTGTTCTGTGAAGCCATTACCAGATTACGCTCAAGACCGGCAGGTCCTGAACTGTAAATTGCTCTGGCATCAGCTGTGCAGGAAGGACTCTTCAGATCATGACTGGAAATAATATCTTTGAGTGTGCCATCAACTCTCTTTACGCTGGTATCAATAAGACCGGCTCTGTCCAATTCCCCCAGTATAGACATTATACCACCCGCTCTGTTGACATCTTCTACATGATAAGAGGA
Organism: Chitinispirillaceae bacterium; assembly: GCA_036260705.1. Classification (GTDB taxonomy): domain Bacteria; phylum Fibrobacterota; class Chitinivibrionia; order Chitinivibrionales; family Chitinispirillaceae; genus JAAYPC01. Next base: position 7,833 of record DATAMG010000016.1, read on the forward strand.
GCTCGGTGCGACTTTGCAAAGTACCGGTATTTTTCTAGATAACTGATCGATGTCTTTCATAGAGAAATCTACCTCTGCAGAACGGGCAATAGCTAATAAATGCAGAACTGTATTGGAAGATCCTCCCATGGCAATATCCAGTGACATGGAATTGATAAAAGCAGCTCTGGTGGCAATCGATCTTGGTAAGACCGAACTGTCCCCCTGCTCATAATAGGCCCTGGCCATTTCGACAATACGGCGTGCCGCCTTCTCAAAGAGTTTTTCGCGGTTTACATGAGTAGCTACGATTGTACCATTTCCCGGAAGTGCAAACCCCAGTACTTCATTGAGGCAGTTCATAGAGTTCGCAGTAAACATCCCGGAACAGGAACCGCAACTTGGACAGGCAGCCCTCTCCACAGCATCAACCTCTTTATCACTGACACTTTTATCGGCTCCCATTGTCATGGCATCGATAAGATCATATTTTTTCCCATTATGTACCCCGGCCTCCATCGGACCACCGGAAACAAAAATTGCCGGTATATTAAGCCTCATGGCAGCCATCAGCATTCCCGGAGTGATTTTATCACAGTTGGAAATACAAATCATAGCATCAACAGTATGTGCATTGCACATATACTCAACACTGTCAGCGATAAGTTCACGAGAAGGCAAAGAATAAAGCATACCCTCATGCCCCATGGCTATTCCATCATCTATAGCAATAGTATTAAATTCTGCAGCAAAACACCCTTGTTCTTCGATGAGTTTTTTGACTTTCTGACCGATCTGGTGAAGATGTACATGTCCTGGAACCATCTGAGTGAATGAGTTAACTACCGCAATAACCGGTTTACCGAACTGTTCCTCTTTCATTCCATTTGCACGCCACAGGCTGCGTGCTCCAGCCATCCTGCGGCCCTCAGTCGAGGTCGCACTTCTCAATTTAACTGGCATTTTATCTCCTTATGATCAGTTTTTCCAAAAATATAGGGGAAATAAAGAAAAATAACGAATTCGCAATCGGCTATCAAGGAAAAGAAGGATTCTTTTATTTTATAATAAGGATCAGCATTTCTACTAAAGCTCGAGTAGAATCAAATTCTATAGTTTTTTAACAGACTAACCCTGGCATAGTCCTGGAAATACGGTATAACTTCCCATCTCTGCCCCAGAGGTGAATTTGTGATTATTAAAGAAATTACCTCTGGGGTACCCAAATCATTGCTTAAAATTTTCTTTTCTCAGTAGCACCACGGTTCAGCCGTTGGGTACCTCCCATTTCCGGAGAAGCACCAACCAGGAGGCGCAAGGCCTGAATCAAGATCCATCAGTAATATTATCGGGCTTTTCTTGTTTATCTCCTGAAAAATGTGTTCCTTAGAGATTGTACCGGCGGTGAAATAAGTTTGTCCGATCTGTGCTTCTCCAAAAGTTTTCAGGATATAATTTACACCATAATTATTAGTAGTGTTATATAATGGAAGAGTCTGGTTAATAGATAAAAGGTATACAGCTTCGCATATCTGTGTTTGAGTTTTGTTTACACCATAATATTCAAGTGCCATCTGGCTGCATGCAGCCCAGCACCATTCACTGTTTTCCTGATTAACAGAAGGTATATTGAGCTCCAGAGAATAAGATGTGGATAAATGCATTAATATGCAAGTGAAGACAACAATCAGATAACATCTCATTTGAACCTCCTTCTGTATTCTGCTTTCATTTCCTGCGCACGTTTAATCTCTTTTTTAAAAAACTGCAATGTAATCCTGCTGTCAACTAATGAAGCGGAATCCCAGGACTCTGGCATGATTGATATTTGTTCTTGCAGCATCTGCACGCTTTCATTATTTAGGGCAGTATTTTTTAATTGCTTTTGAATTTTTTCCCGATCCTTTTTTTCAGCCAGTAATGTAAGATTGCGGTTATTTATATGAGGAAAGTGAACATAACCCCAACCTCTGGCACCTTGGATCTTTACTGGTCTGATTCCTGTTGATTCAGGATACGCCTCACGAATTTCTTCCCATGCAGGACGCCTACCTCCAGTACCAGCCCAAACCCAATTTCCATTTAATTTATCAAATAAAATAGAGATTATGTAGTTTCCACGAGCCCTCAGAAAAAACTCCCAAGTACCAGCAGATTCCACAAGTGACATAATTGGTGCATCGATATCAATACTGTCAAACTGTTTGATCCCTCTGAATCGATAATTTTCCACAGGAACACCAGGATCAATCTCCTTAATATCAATTGTCGTATCAAAACCAAAAGAGCTTAACTCTTGTTTTAAATCTTTTTCTAACTTGGAATAGAGGGCATCATACAAACCTTCCGGAATGTCACGATTCGCCGCGTCGGCATTACCCGTTTCAATGATAAAAAAAACAATAAAAAGCAATAGAATATTTTGTTTCATAAATTTACTCCACTAAAACGTTTCAATCAGACATAATTCAATTTATAATTTTTCCATACAGGCTGTTTATCTATAAGTGCCAATTAGTAAAATTACTTACCTACCTTATCTTATTCTTTTTTGCGGCAACTTTTTGCTTCGTCATCTCTTTTTCAACCCACTTATTTAGTTTCGCCCGTTTTTCCGACACAGTACCAGCGCTATGATTTCCTTTCCAATATGATTCGGCATCAACAATAATCTCCTCATTTTCATACCCATCTCGCACTCCGCTCACCTGCCAAGCAAATTGCGCATCACCAAACTCTTTGAAATCAGCAGGTTTCATAACCACAGTTATCGACTCTTTACTTTTTTTTTGCAGTATAGAGCAGAACCGGTGCATTTTCGGGAGTAATGAGTACGGTAAGTGGCGCAACCGCACTTGTAACCAGCCCGAAATGCTCTGGAAAAGATTCAATTTACAATTATGGAGTCAGGTAAATCAGATTCGAAAATCTTAATAGCCAAACCTGGAAAAATGAATACTTTCTATCAGCCACATAATTTTTAGAACATGTCTCTTGTTTGCACAAAAACCTCTTATACTATATAATAGATAATCAGGAGAATAAATGAACTTTCAGATAGTCATCACGTTTTTTCTGGTTTTGGCTTTAAGTGTATCCTCACTGAGCCAGACACCTTTTATTATGATTGATTCACTTAGCGGCAAAGCTGAAACTCAGAGAGAATCGAAGTCCAAATGGCAATTTGTATCTACAGGAGAAAAATTATACGATAATGATGTAATCAGGACTCTGCCAGTAAGTCATCTCCGCTTAAGATTCGCAGACAGTATTTTAGTGTTCCTTAAAAGCAGATCCCAAATTCAGATCAACCTGCTTAGGTCCACTAATAAAGTCAGATGCCATATCACCCTTGTTACCGGGACAACATTTATCAATGTTTCCAATTCATATATAAAAAAATGCAAATGCGAACTCACTGTTCATTCATCAGCAATGACAGCCTGCCCTTTGGATGCATCTTTTCTTATTTCTGCCAAACCGGATAAATTTGTAGAACTGCAAATATTGCAGGGTATCCTGCCAATAAATAAGATAAAAGATAGATCGAACCACTATTTAGGATCTCCATACAAAATACTGATCGGCTTCAATAATGATCCAATCCAGCATTCTGCTCTGCTTGAGCAGGAAATCGATTCACTGAAAAATTGGATTCCATCGGGTATCATAGAGTACATCATGGAAAAACAGCTCATCAAATCCCGGCGTAACTTCGAAATTCTTAACGGCAAACTGGAAAACAAGTGTCTTTTTACACTGTTGAAAAACGAATCCGGATACAAAGGAAGTTGGGATATCCAAAAGAATATGACTGTGTTTTTAGCACAGAGACTTCATCGCTCAGATACTCGTATCAATACAGAAATAATTGATACTATGGTCAATGACCCTGTCCAACTGGCATCATTAAAGAAAGCACGTTTCCTTATAACCGGTGAAATAATTGCCTTTGATATAATTCAGCATGCAGAAATAACAACTCAGGCAGATGAATACCGAGAGTTAAGAATTGCCAGGGTAAAGTTAAATATTACACTTACCGAGACTCAAAGCAGTAACAATTTATTATCAAATACATTCACCGGTGAAATATCTCAAAAACGTAAAAAAGAAAATGACTGGGAAACGGTCAAACTTCTCCCCTTTGACCTGCAAGATTCCTCTTTCAGTACTTCGATTCTTGGCCAGGCTACAATTCAGGCTCTTGATCAGACAGTGGAAAACATTATTCCGATATTGGAAGAAAGGAAGTGACGGGTACCGAGGGGAAGAGAAGAAAGAGAGTGACAAGTGACGAGGGGTAGGAAAAGAATGAGAGCGACAATTGTCCACTCTTCAACACTCGATACTCAACTCTTTGTTTGAGACTACCACTCACCCGTTTTCTCATCTTTACGTTTCCTGCGTTCTTTTTTAGTCTGTTTGGGAGGCTCCTTCTTTTCGATTGGGACAGCAGTCTTGATTACTGCAGTATCAGTGTGACTAACAGAGTCGCTTTCCTCAATAAGAGAAGGTGCAGGCAGCAGTGAATCGATTTTAGTCTTCTTCTCTTCAGTAATAGTGGTTTCTGTAACGACAGGGTTATTTATGACATTAATTTCAGTGACAGAATCTGCAGTTTTTTGG